>JAIRMO010000038.1 GCA_031258625.1 Spirochaetaceae bacterium
GATGTTCAACAAAAGGCAGCCAGGGAATTGTTAAAACACCTCCAGATTACGGATGAGGAATTCGCCGATAAGGCCGCGGCCATAGCCAAAATTGATGAACAGATAGCTGCCTACGACACCTCCCTGGAAGAACTGAGCCGTATGACCACTATGGTGGACGAAAATCTCAAGCGGATCGGGGAAGAATCGGTTTTTGTGGAAAATGTCTACAAGCGGGTTTCCCACGCCAAGGATAAGCTGGATATCCTGGAAAAGGACCTTTCGGATGCGGAACTGCGGTTTGAGCGGGAAAGTACCGCTTCCCTGGAACAGGCCGTGGATTCCTTGATGATTTCGGTGCGTTCCTCGGTATCGGATTTAACGGTTCAGATGGAAACCATTGAACGGAAGGTCGAAGATCACCGGGAAGCGGTGGATAAGGTTGAAAAGGCCCGGGAGGAAAATCTTGCCCGGGACACGGAGCTTATCCATCAGACCTTTAACGAAGCCCTGAACCGGGCCGTTTCCCGGGCGGATAAAGTGGAGGACGCCGCCTTGGTAAAGCTCCGGGAGCAGGCCCTGGAGCGGGTGCAGCGGTATCAGGCGGCGGTAGAGGAAAAATTCAAAGCCTATCAGGAAAACACAAAAATCAAGGCCGCTGAAACCCAGGGTCTTATCAAGACCTATAAGGATGAATGGAAAAACGACAGCGCCGAAATTGAGGCAAAACAGAAGGCTTACCGGGATGAATGGAAAAAAGACGTCCTGGAACTAAATGAACTTGCCCGGGAACAAAAGGAAACCTGGAAAAATGATTTCCTGGAATTAAAGGAATTTGCCAAAACCCAACGGGAGACCTGGAAGCAGGAGATCGCTCAACAGGAAATCGCCGCCCGTCAACTCCTGGTTTCCCTGAAAACGACCACCGCGGAAACACAAGAGGTCTTTACCGTCAAAATCGCCGCCCTGGAAGATCTTTTGACGGAGCTTAGAAGCCATGTCGGCGGGGAGATCTCCCGGATAGAAACAACGTTGTCCGACGATACCGGGGCCCTGGAAAAACGGATGGAGGAGCTTCACCGGCAAGTCTCCACGGCCTCCCGTCAGATCGAAGAGGATCTGCGCCACGGCCTGGGGGAAGCCGAAAAGCAGGCCCTGGCCTTGGCGGAAGAAAACCTGGAAAAGTGGCGGCGTACCATAGAAGCCGCCGATACCAAAGTGCGGGACAGCCTGGTTTTCCTGGAAGGGGCTTCCGCCAGGCAGGCTGAAAAAAATACCGCCGAAATCAAAAAACTGGAGAACCTGCAAAACCAATTCGACGGATTTATTGCCCAGGGAGAAGAACGTATTGCCGCCGAAACCCAAATTCTGGAAAGCCGTTTAGGGGAACTGCGGAAATATACCGCCGAAAGCGCCGATGGGATCAAAAACGATATAGCCCGGATTATGGGAGAAATAGAACAAAAAGCCGAAGCCATGGCCGGGGAAAACCTGGAAAAGTGGGAGCAGATGGGGGAAGCGGCCAATGCCAAAACCCGGGATATCCTGGCGGCCTTAGAAGCCTCTTTCGCCGAGCAAACGAAGAATATCGCCGCTGAAACCGCGGCGGTAGAAAAACAGCTTACGGAACTGCGGGTTTATATGGAGGATTCAATTTCTCAGTTGGAATCCCAGGTGGAGCTGGCCATGGAGAAGGCCCAGAAAACGGGCCTGGAAGCGGCGGATCAAAAACTGGAAGAATACCGGGCCGCCCAATTACTCCAATACAAGCAGCTTGAGGCCCTGGCGGACGACACCGCCCGGCTGGATACGGAACTGCGCAGTTATATGCGGGAGACCGAAGACCGGGTACGCCAGGATTTTATGCTTTATGAACGGGAAGCGGCCCAATACCGTTCCGCTATAAGCGCCGAATTTACCGCCTCAGCCCAAACCCTGAAAGATGAGATGGGGGAGGTGGAGAAGGGATTGACCGCTCTAAAATCCCAGGCCTATGACAATGTTTCGGAGAAACTCCGGGTATTTGAGGATGAATTTTTCCAGGACCTTTCCAGGCGGAGTGGGGATATTGACCGCCAGCTGGAGGAATGGCATGCCGTAATGGGCGGGAAATTGGACAGCCTGGCGGAAGAAACCGTAACGGAGCGCCGGAATATAGAGTTGACCTTCGCGGAACAACTCAAACACCGGCTTCAGGAACAACATGATAAATTCATTGCGGAGCTGGAACACATCAAAGCTGAAACCGGAGCTTTTGAAGAGGGAATCCGGGAACAAATGAATCAGGCGGATCTATCCCTGACCGCTTTAAAGGAACAGCTAGACCGGGATCTCAAAGAGTCCCGGAACGTCGCCGAGGTAAGTGCCAAGGCCGAAATTGGCCGTTACGGGTTATCCATGGCGGAGTCCCTGAAGCAGCATCAGCGGGAACTGGAAGGGTCCCTCAAGGAACTATCCGACTGGGTTAACGAACGAAACGGTGAAATCACCGACCTGCTGGAAAATTCCCGCCGGGAGACCGAGGAATGGCAGTACAAATTTTCCGCCCAGATCCGGGACGCGGATAATACCATTGACGAGGCCCGCCGCCGGGCCCGGGAACTTGCCGCGGAAAGTGATGAACGCCTCGCGGCGATCCGGACCTCCATCGAAGAGATCCATGAGGAAGCGGCGATCCACCGCACGGAGCTTTTTGCCCATTCCGACGAACAGGCCCGTACTCTGGACGGGGCCATCAAGGAAGCGGAACGGCATCTTAAGGAATTTATCAGCCAGACCAAACTTTTCGACAAGGCCAACGAGCTAAAAACCGAATTGGAACACCGTATTGAGGATATGGAAGCCGATATGGCCAGCCTGGATCAGCGCAGGTCCGAGGCCGCCGATTTGGAAGCCCAGTTCATCAAGATAAAACGCCTGGAAGACAATATCAGTTCCCGGATGACCCAATTTCTTTCGGAAAAACGCCGGATTGAGCTTATGGAAGCCGATTTTGCCAGGCTCCTGCAAACTTCCCAGGCGGTGGATGAAAAACTCGCCCAGATTTCCGCCTCCGATGACAGCCTCCAAGCCATCCAGATCCAGCTCCGGCAGCTCAGGGACGCCATGACGGATGCGGAGGAGAAGTACCAACGGATCGAAAAGAAAAATCAAACCCTGGAAGCGACCAACGACGGCATAAACCGGAACTTTAAAGCCCTTCAGGAAACGGAAGCGCTGGCGCGGCGCTTGAACGAAGATCTGGGCCGTTTCTCCGGCGAATTGGAGTCAATCCGGGTTTCCATAGAAGCCCTCAGCCGGGATAACGAAAAAGCCCAGGAAGCATCGGAAAAAATTTCCACCCTGGACTTCAGCCTTAACGAAATTGAAAAACGGATCGGCGACATGCAGGTTGCCCGGGAATGGCTTGCCCGGACCGAAACCCGGCTTGACGAGTTGAACCATGAGGCCCAGGAACAGTTCAAACTTATGGGCGCCCTTTTAAAAGGAGGACAGGATAAGGGAAGGCCCAAGGAGAAGGGGGCGCCCCCCCCGGCGACCCGGGACAATGTGATACGCCTGCACCGTCAGGGTTGGTCGGTGGATGAGATAGCCCGGTCCCTCAAGCTTTCCAAAGGCGAAGTGGAGCTTATCCTGGAAATGGGTATAGCGAATTAGCCGGCCTACCGGGACTTTTCCACCCCCAGTCTTTGGCAGTGGGCCCGAATCACACACCGGGAACAAAAGGGACTGACCGGCCGGCAGAGGTTTTGTCCGTAAAGTACGAGGAGGGCGTTTATCCCCTTCCAATATTTCCGGGGCAGAATGTGCCGCAGGATCCCTTCGGTTTCATCGGGGTTTCGGGAACTGAGCCACCCCGAGCGGTTACATATCCGGTGTACGTGAACGTCCACGCAAATCCCGTCCATATCAAAGGCCTCGATCAGGACCAGGTTTGCCGTTTTCCGCCCCACCCCGGGCAGGGCGAGGAGGGCTTCCATATCCGCCGGTACCTTGCCGCCGTATTGTTCCCCCAGGATCCGGGCTATTTTTCGGAGGTTCTCCGCCTTGGTCCGGTAAAACCCCGCGGGATACACCAGCCGGAGCAGTTCCTCCTCCGGCAGGGCGAGGAGGGCCTCCGGGGTGGGGGCCTTTTCCAGGAGGGCCTTGGAACAAACCAGGGTTACCTCATCCTTGGTACGGAGGCTGAGGATGGTGGACGCCAGCACCGCCCAGGGGTCCTGCTTGTACCGTTCCGCCACGGTGGTTACCGAGGGATCCCGGTTATCCCGGCGGCCTTCGGTACGGGCGGTATCCCGCCATTTTTGCAGGGCTCCGATGATCCCCTTCCAATCAGGTTGTGTGTCCATTATGCCCGCTCCAAAAGACAAACCGCCAATGCCTCAACGGCCCCGGCCTCCCCCACCGGCCCCAGGCCCTCGTTGGTTTTACCCTTAACCAACACCGCCTCCCGGGGCAGTTCCAGAACCGCCGCCAGGGCGATACGGATCGGCTCCCGGTAAGGAAGGATCCGGGGGGTTTCGCAGATCACCACACAGTCCAGGTTCACCGGACGCCACCCCCGGGCCTTGACTTTTCCATAGGCGGTTTTTAACAATTCCAGGGAGTCCGCGTCTTTCCAGGCGGGGTCCTGGGGGGGGAACAATTCCCCGATATCGCCAAGCCCCGCCGCGCCCAGAAGGGCGTCGGTTACCGCGTGGGCCAATACATCCCCGTCGGAATGGCCCGCCTCACCCCGGTCCGAAGGAAGTTCCACCCCGGCCAATAAAAACCGCCTGCCGGGGATCAGCCGGTGGAGATCCCATCCGAGCCCCACCCGTATCATGGGCCTTCCGGCGCTTCGGGGAAGGGCGGCTTCCGCTCCCCGGCGGTTCCGGGGACATTGGCCGCGGGCCCGGGGAATTCCCCCCCCATCCCGGCGGCGCCGGTACATTGAGACCTCCGGGGGGTTCGGGCGGCTATTACCGCGGCGACAGGGGCGTCCATGATTGTTATTTTGGTTCCAGCCGGTTGAAAATCATGGTTTCCACCTCTTCTTTGCTTTTTTTGAGGGAGAAAGAAACCTCATCTTCCAAAAGCTTTAGGGCGGAATCGTAGAGTTTCCGTTCCAGAATGGGCAGTTCCTTAACCTTGCTCCGATGATACAGGGAACGGACTATGGCGGCTATATCCAGAACGCTTCCTTTTTTGAGGAGGTCCAGATTCATCTGATACCGGAGTTTCCAATCCGAAGGGATAGGTTCATAATCCTCACTGATGAGTTCCAGGGCCTTACAGGCCTCCTCCTCCGAAACAATGGCCCTGATCCCCAATCCTTCCGCCTTGTCCACCGGAACCATGATGGTCATGTCCGACACCTCAAGATAGATAACATAATAGAGTATCTTTTCGTTTTTGAATTCCTTTTCTTCTATGGAGAGAACAATTCCCACCCCTTGACTCGGATAAACTACTTTTTGTTCGACCTGAAAGCCCAAAATCTCATTATTCATCACTATTTAATATAACACACAACCGCGGCTTTGGGAAAGCCTCTATTTCTACGGCTGTTTCCCCAGGGCTATTCCCGGGAGGGGCCGGGAAACTTTAAAGGACAGGTACTTAAAGGGGTGAATGTCCAGGGCATTGGGAAACCAGCCGTCCAGTTCGTCCATGTCCACCACGTTTAAGGCGGGGCTGTAGAAAATGGGAAGTACCGTTCCCCGTTCCAGGAGCAGTTCTTCCGCCTTGGACAGGGTTTGCCACCGTTTTTCCCCTTCCTCGGTCATGGATTCTTCCATCAGATTTTCATAATCATCATCATTGTACCGGGCGTCGTTCAAATTGGAATCCCGGCGCCACATCTGCAAAAAGGTATAGGGATCCGCAAAATCCCCGATCCAGGTGGAAAATCCCACTTCATAATCGTTTTGTTTAAGGGCCTGGAAGTATTGGCCGTAGGGGATTACCTCGATTTTAACTTTAAGGCCCAACTCGTTCATCCATGCGGCGGCCATGAGCCCCCCGACCCGGGCGGCGTCCGTGGAGGGGTTGATACGCATCACCAGTTCCGGGAGTTCCTTCCCGTCGGGGAAGCCCGCTTCGGCCAAAAGCCGCCGGGCCCCTTCCACATCGGTGGTATCCAGCCCCGCTATCTGCGGATACCCGGGGATGGGGTAGATCAGGGTTTTGGCCGGAAGGTAATACCCCTCTCTGATTTGATCCCAGGGAAGGACCAGGGAAAGGGCCCGCCGGATCCGGTAATCGTTCCAGGGCGTCCGGGCGGACCGGATAAAATAATAATGGGTGGCAAACAGGGGATTGACGAGAATCCCGCTGCGGTCGGTGATGATTTCCAGGTTGACCTCCCCGGAAATCCACCGGGCCTCCCCGGAATTCCAGAGTACCGCGGCTTCGTCCCCGTCTGTGGTATACCGGAGATGGATCCGGTTCAGGGAAACCCGGGCGGCATCCCAATAGAGGGTGTTTTTTGCTAAAACGAGGGTTTCCGCCTGGGACTCCAGGATGTAGAAGGGGCCGTTGGACGCCGGGGCCATACCGGTCCAGTCTTCCACCTCCAGCATGGAGGGGTGGAGGGGGCTAAAGGAATGATGACAGAGCATACTGGGGAAAAAAGAAGCCGGGGAATTGAGCCGTACCACCAGGGCCCTCGGGCCTTCCACCCGGATACCTACCTGGGCGGGATCCTCCAGGGCGCCGGTTCTGAAATCCCTGGCCCCTTCGATAATATCAAAGAGGGACGAATAGGGAGACTCCTTGGCCGGATCCAAGAGGGAAAGCCATGCCCTGCGGAAGTCCTCGGCCAGTACGGGATCGCCGTTCCAATACCGGGCGTTTTCCCGGATGGTAAAGGTCCACTGTTTTTTGTCCTCAGAAACAACCCACCGGGCCGCCAGGGCCGGGACCGGTTCCATGGTAAAGGGGTGATAGGAAAACAGGCCCTCGTAGAGGGCGGTGAAAATCTGGGCCTCGCTGGCAAGATAGGATTTGCGGAAATCCAATTCGAGCCCTTCCCCCTTGGAGAGGGCCACCGTAAGCTCGTCCCGGATAACGGGCCGGGGCCGGGATTCGGCATATTCCGGTTCCTCCGGGAGGCCGGATTCGGGTGCGTTCTCCGGCGGGGACGGCGCCGCGGTTTCCGCCGGGGCCTTCTCCGCGGCGGGGGGGGTGGCACAGGCCGGAATCAACATCAACAAAAGTCCTAACCCAAAGATCCGTTTCAAAAGGCCGGTTTTATCGGACAAAAAGTCCCCGCCGGCCGAATTTTGAAACCGGCCTCTATACTTTATCATGGTTTTTTTCATGGAATTCTCCCTCTTACGCATGAACGTCCCAGGGCTCTTTCCGGGCGCGGTAATTCCCCGATCCGGTCAAATATCAGTGCTAATGCCTAAACGTTTGAACTGCTCCTCTTCCTCTTTCTGGGCGCTATATTCGTGACGTCTCTGGTTCGCTTTGATTATGGCGTTTTTCATGGTCGCTAATTCCGGCTTTATCCCCCTTACCTTATCCCGGTCTTCCTTATCCACCGTCAGTTTAAAAAAATCATCCAACGCCGATAGGGTCTTATGCAGGGATTGAACATCCCGAATGCTTTTTTCCAAAAGGGCTATCAGCCGATCATCCGGCAGAGCCTCAAGTTTGGTCGCCCCGCTGCGGTTTACACCGGCAAGATGTCTCGCTTTTTGCTCGATGTCGCCGCGGAAGTGCGTAAAATTGATCTTTTCTTTGACCGTTACCCCTTTGATGCTGTCAATGTATTCCACGTCATAAATAATCGGGTTCTGCTCTTTATTAAACATCTGTTTGAGGATCTGTTGTATCTTTTCCCATAAACTTTTCCGGCGGTTCTCCAGGAGGGTTTCATTTTCATCTAATTTTGGAATGATTTCCGCAAAGGTAGCGGCCACGGAACTGATAATCAGAAGGCCATCCGCCAGGATGGTCTTAAAAGACACCGGCGGTTTATCAACCTTGGATTGACTATTGGGAATTTGCAGGGATTTAAGGACCTTCTCCCGTAAAGCGGGGCCTTCCTTGGAAACGTCCTCTTTAATCAGTTCTTCCACCAAATCGGAGTAGAAGGGTTTACCGGGCATGGCGGAAATAAATTTTTTCTTTATTTGAACTACCGCGGCCGGCTGTTCCAGGGATATGCCGGCAATTACCTTGTCCCGCAGGGCAAGTTTATAATTTTCCCGGTGAAAATCGGATATTTCCTTTAGAATAGTAAAAATCGTGGGAAGAACTTTGTTAAACTCCCCCAGGTTTTCGTTAATCGCCGAAAGGGCCAGGGGATCGCCCCCGAGCTTTAACTGGTTTATAACCTCCGTGACAGCCCGGGTATTCGCCGAGGAACTATCGGTACTTAAATGGCCCCAATCAATGTATTTTACCAGGGCGAGGATCTTTTTTATCCGGTCTAACGTAAGAAAATCAACGCTAAATTGATAAAAATTGACTAAAAAATCAAGCTGATTATCGTAATTGGCGAGGCGGATACTCAACTGTTCCACCCGTTCCATTTCAGTAAAAGATTCGGTCGCGGGGACCTCAATCTCCCCCATTTTGGCTTCCTGCTTATAAGGATCCTCATGGACAAGCCCTTTTTTGAGAAAAAGATTGTAAAGTCCCAAATAAGCCGTATGAAAAGTACGGGATTCTTCTTTTAACTTTACCAATTCCGTCTTTTCAAGCCAATCTTGCCGGGCCGCCAGGGCCTCCGCCAAGGCCTTTTGATACTCGTTACTATCAACCATCATCTAGTAGTATGCTATATAATAATAAAATAAGCAATTAGCCTTTTTTAAAACCGTGTTCTTTTTGAAAATCCATTAAAAAAAACATGATGTTCCTTCAAAAAATTGTTTCGGAATAAAAGCAACCCGCTTCCCGTTGCCTATATACTAGTATGAAATCAAAATTTTTTACCCCCCCCTTCCGGAGGCGCCGGGAAATTTTTTGGTGGTTCCCCGTCGTCCTTGCGGGTGTTGTGGGGATTAGCGCCTGCGAAAGCCGGATTATTCCCCCCGCTTATCGGGCGGAACTCCCCTCCCTGCCCCCGGGCTGGGAGGAGGTCCTGGGCTCCCCCCAATGGCGGGTGGAGTGGATAAACCCCGATGGAAAAATCAAGAGCCGGGAAACGGGGGCAGCCTCTGTTTCGGGGCTTGATATTATGGTGGAATGGACCACCCCGGTCATCGCCTACCCCTTCTGGCCGGAACGGGGTATTCTTCCGGGGGTGTTCAGGCCGGCGGGGGCCCTGTTTCCCTTTGACGCCGGTAACAGCCGGATCACCCTCTCCTGGAGGGGGGGCATCGACGCCTGGGTGTATCTCTGTATGCGGGACGCGGGAAGCGCCGGTGACGCGGGGAACCGGCAGCCCCATTATTTTGACTGGCCCCGGTTTCGCCTTTTGATGGAAGATGCCGACATAGCCGAAGAAGTACGGCTTGATCCCTGGCTTACGGACTGGCAGGACCTGGCCGTCCGGACCGTACAATCGGGGTTTGACCGGCGGCGCATAAAACCCATCAAAAAGCAGGAACTCCCGGTTACCATTCCCCAAAGCGGCGTGTATCTGGGAACCTCCCCCTTTCAGGAGCCGCTGTTTTGGGAAAAGGATGAAACCGTCCTCTTGCCGGTTACCGAAAAGGTGGACACCTATGTTACCGCCGAAGGTTTGCTCCGCTGTACCACGGGCGCGTGGCTCTGGATCCCCCGGGAGTAACCCGGCCGTTTCCCCACCGTCCCCATAGGGGGTTTCAGCCCCATAGAACGCGCGGCATCCCCCTTCGCCTGCCCCTGGCGGGCAAAGGAGGATGCGGCCCGCCCTTCGTCCGCCCCGTTCCGGGGGCCTGAAACCCGCTGGCGGGCGATCCCCCGGGAGTAACCCGGTCGTTTCCCCACCGCCCCCATAGGGGATTTCAGCCTCACAGAACGCGCGGCGTCCCCCTTCGCCTGCCCCTGGCGGGCAAAGGAGGATGCGGCCCGCCCTTCGTCCGCCCCGCTCCGGGGGCCTGAAACCCGCTGGCGGGGAAGGAGGTACTGCGTAAAGAGAAAAAATGTGGTAGATTAGGAATATGGGATTTTTCCGGGGATATAGGTGGATGGTATTAGTCTTGGCGGCGGGGCAGTGGTGTTGTTCCTGTTCCCCAAAACCGCCCCCACAGGCCGAAGCCGCGGCTGTCCCCGGCGGGACACCCGTTTCCGGCCAGTGGACCCCGCGGGCCCTCATAAAGCCCGGAGAGACCCCCCTATGGTTTGAGCTGGGGAGGGAAGGGCCGGAACAGATCAATTCCCCCGGGGAGGCGTCCCTCAACCCTTTTGAACCCTGGGCCTTGGCCCGGCTGATTACGGGGCTGCTTCCCCAGGAAGACCGCTTGATTGGGGCGGTAAACCGGACGGGTTTCCTGGTTTTTATGCCCGGGGAGGAGGGATACCTGGCCCTCTATGCCGTAACGGATGTCCCCGGCTGGGAACCCTATACGGCGGCTCCCCCTTTTTTATACCGGGAGACCCCGGCGGTTCTGTTGTACCGGAATGACTTTTTTGCCGATCCCCCGGATTCCTCGGAACCCCCGGACCCCCCGGTACGGGGACTGGCAGCGGACAGCCCCAAGCCGGTGGGCCTTGAGATTCCGGCCCTGGGGAATATCCCCCCCGGGGAGGGGTGGGAAGTGGACGCCCTCCACCGGGGGAAGGACGGCTATTGGTACTACCGGGGAGATAAACGCCGGGGGGATAAACCGGAGCTGGCGTACTTCCGTTCCCGGGACCTTTCCGGCCCGGGGGAGGCGGCTTCCGCCGGGGCTTTTAGGAACGCCTCCGCCCCCTTTTCCCCCAAGGAAGCCCCGGTTTTGCTGGGGCGGATCCTGGAAGAAGCCTTCAGGCTCAGCGGGCCGGGGCGGATTCCCATGGCGGCGGTCGGTTCCGCCGCCTTCGGGGGGATCCGTTATTTTGCGGAAACCCTTCCCCAGATCGGGGAGGACGGGGAATTGGTGGAGCTGGCGGGGTATTATATGGCCGCCGATGCCGGCGGCCCTTCCGCGGCTTCCTATGGGCTGGTGTTATTCCCCGGCGGGCAGGGGATCTACGGAAAACTCCGGGAAGGGGCCGTGGTAACCGGCTCCTTTACCCTGCCCAGCCTGCCGGAAAAATTCGTCTATACCGGCGTGGGCCTTTCCGGTTCCGCCCTTATCGCCCTGTGGGAGGAGCAGGAGGGCTTGCATATCGGAGCCGCCGGGTTTATGGTTATAAATGGGCCCTAGATAAATTTTTTAAAGCCGGAGCCCTTCCCTGAAACTTCAATTTTTGGGAGGCTAACCTTAATGAAGAACCCAGGAGCAAGCGCGAACCGAAGGTTCGACGGGGTATAGACCACGCCTTCCAATCAGTAAGGAAAAAGCCGGACCTTTGACCGCTTTTTCCAACCAAGCCCATGGGGGGTGTCCGAAAAACGGGCGGGAACCGCCTTTGAAAAACTTGTTCGGGCCGTTTCTTTAAGAGGGTATTCAGGTATCGTTTTGTTAAAACGATACCTGAACGGACCGGGCCCCAGGCCCACGGATGTCCGGAGTACCGGACTTCAGCCTCCCGGACACCCCATACCAACCGGTTTTTGAATCGGCGCGAACAGGAGGAAGCATGAAAACGGAAATACAGACCATCGCCGAAAAGAAGCGCCGGGCAGCTCACATTATCGAGGCGATTGAAAAAAATGATTTTTTTCTTTTGTTAGGCCATAAAGACCCGGATACGGACTGTATCGCGGCCCTGGTCGCCTTCGCCCTTTTATTGGGTAAATTCCAAAAGGAAGTGACGATTTTCCTTTCCGGGCCGGTCCAGGAGCAATTCAACTACCTTCTGGCTATTTGTAAATACAACAATATCCTGGTGAGTTACGGCAAAGCGGTGAATCTAAAAAATGTTTCGACCCTGGTAATCCTGGATACGCCAAAACCGGATATGATAGCCCTGAATGAACCCATGGCCCGGCTTATGGAAGATCCCGCGATACGAAAAATTGAGATAGATCATCATCTCCAATTGGACACCCAATACGCGGGGGATCCCGGTTATTGCCTCGTATCGGAGGCTTCCAGTACCTGCGAGCTTTTAGGATACCTGACCCTTAAATTCGCGAAAAAGTTGGGGATCAAAACGGAGGATTTTTTCTCCCGGAATATCGCTCTGGCGATTTTGACCGGCGTGGTGGGGGATTCCCAGATGGGGAAATACCTAAAAACATCCAGGGAACGCCGGTATTATCAGATTTTTACCGGGATCTTTGAGCGGCTTCTCTTTGAAAAAACCGTCAAAGGGAGGGGGAATCTTTCATCCATGGAAGCGATATTCGATGTGATCCAACGGTTTTCCGTACAGGAAAAAAAATGTTATGACGGAATTATGGCGCTGAAACGCAAATCCCCCTTGGTTTATTATGCCTGCCTTGATAAAACCCACTCCGCGGAACTATTTGACGTATACGGGGCGGAACTTATGGTGAACATATCCAAGGCGGTGGCGGATACCCTGTCGGAAGAATGCGGAAAACTGGGGATGGTGGCGTATTACGACGACGACGCCCTCTCGGACTTTATCCAGTTCCGGCTGAGGAGGAGCGCCCGGTTTTCAACCGTCGATCTCCGGGGGATCTTATCGGGCCTGGACATCCGCAACGGCGGCGGACATCCCGGGGCGGTGGGATTCAGGATAAAAAAAGCGGAGATTCCGGACCTTACCGCCTATATCGAAACCCTTATCGCCCGGATTGAGGAATTAATTTGATTGTATGCGAAGGGTACATGCCCCGCCCTTCAGGGCGTTATAAAGGGTATGTACCCTGAGACAAATACCTTACCAAAACAACATACCTCGCCCTTCAGGGCGAGGTTGTTGATTGGAAGGCGTGGTCCATACCCCGTCGAACCTTCGGTTCGCGCTTGCTCCTGGGTTCTTCATTGTATGCGAAGGGCACATACCCAAGAACCCGCCTTGCGATGGGGGAGCTTTAGGGCGTTATAAGTTGTTGATTCTTCCGGGGGCGGGGATTTTTAAAGGTTTTGTATTATGGGGCTGTTTCAAAATTTGACATTTTAAACCGGCCTTTTATACTTAGAATATCTTTCCATGGACGAGACCTATGTGGGGCGGTTCCAAAATCACCCGGATTTTGGAAGAGGTTCATTTAATTAAGGAGGCCGGAAATGCCTAAATGGCTTAATAACGCGATTTTTTATGAAATTTACCCCCAATCTTTTTATGATACCAACGGAGACGGTATCGGCGATTTTGAGGGGATCATCCAAAAACTGGATTATATCAAAGGGTTGGGGTGTAACGCCCTGTGGCTCAACCCCTGTTTTGATTCACCCTTTAAGGACGCGGGGTATGACGTGCGGGACTTTAAAAAGGCCGCCCCCCGGTACGGGACCAACGGGGATCTGGTCCGGCTTTTTACGGAGGCCCATAAAAAGGACCTGCGGGTGATCCTGGACCTGGTGGCCGGCCATACCTCGGAGGAACACCCCTGGTTTCTGGAAAGCTGCAAGACCGAACCCAATGAATTTTCCAACCGCTTTATCTGGACCGGCCATTGTTTTGAGCGGGCCGAAGGCTTAGGTTTTATCGGCGGGGAGGCTCCCCGGGACGGCACCTATATCATCAACTTTTATAAATGCCAGCCCGCCCTGAACTACGGTTTTTACCAGCCCCGTAAACCCTGGCAGCTTCCCCTGGACCATCCCGATTGTATCGCCACCCGGGAAGCCCTGAAGGACATCATGCGGTTCTGGCTTGATCAGGGCTGCGACGGGTTCCGGGTGGACATGGCCGAATCCCTGGCAAAATATGATGATGATAAAAGAAGCGGCACCTCCTCGATATGGCGGAACGTCAGGGCCATGCTGGATACGGAGTACCCCGAAGCGATCCTGGTGGCCGAATGGAGTAACCCCGAGTTGTCCCTAAAAGCGGGATTCCACGCGGATTTTCTCTTGAACCATATCGTGGGAGGGGGGTATCATTCCCTGTTCCGCCGGTACAACAACAGTCCCGGTAAAGCGGTGATAGAAAAGGACCTGAGTTTTTTTAAAAAGGATTCGGGGGGGGACATCAAACTTTTTCTGGACGATTATCTGCCCCGGTACGAAAAAACCAAAAACGATGGTTTTATCAGCCTAATCACCGGGAACCACGATACCATCCGCACCCGGTTTAACCTGACCCCGGAGGAGTTAAAGCTGGCCTACGGGGTGATCTTTACCCTGCCCGGGGTTCCCTTTCTGTACTACGGAGACGAAATCGGGATGCGGTACCAGGACCTTCCCACCAAGGAAGGGGGGTATTTCCGTACCGGCGCCCGGACCCCCATGCAGTGGACTGCGGGGAAAAACCTGGGTTTCTCCTCCGCCCCGGCGGAGGCCCTCTACCTGCCCGTGGACAGCGCCCCCGACGCCCCTACGGTGGAGTCGGAGGAAAAAGACCTCGCGTCCCTGTACAACACGGTTAAGGAAATTCTGAAATTCCGCCAAACCCATGACGAGCTTGACGGCCGGCCCAATCTGGATATCCTCTATGCCGAAAAGGGAAAACTCCCCTTTGTGTATAAGCGGGGTTCCCTGGTTCTGGCGGTAAACCCCGGCAGCCAAGGGGTACGGGCCCCCGTCAAAACCGTTGGCAACGGCCGACCCCTGTACTCCATCGGCCAGGGCAGGCTGGAAAACGGCTCCTGCACCCTGGAGGGACAGAGCTTCGTTATCTTTGGGACCTAACCGGGCGCCCTTTGTGCGGGTTGCGGGGCTTTATTCCCCCAGGGACCCTATGGAGAAAACCGCATTGATGTAATGTGCGAACCCGGGCCGCTTCGGCTCACTCGGTATCCTTTACCAGGATTTCAAGATCTTCGGGAAAGGTTATTTTCCGATTGACGGGAGAACCAGGCACGACGGTTACATCACCCACAAATTCTCCCCAAACTTCGGCGTCGTCGGTGTAGATTATCCCTTCGTTATGTTCCCGTTCCGCGGCCTTTTTATGGGCTTCCAGAATTTCGGGGAAGGCAAACGCCTGGGGAGTTTGGGCGCCGCCGACCATAATGCGGTGCAGATGCCGCAGCACTATCCCTTTTTCGTTGATTTCCTTTGGAGTATCCGTCAGGGGCAAAAGGGGAACAACCGCACGGCGCTGGAGGACCACATCGATAATCCTGTCAATAAGGGCGGGTTCGATCCAGGGCCGGGCGCCGTCGTGTATCAGCACATAACTAGGGTGATACCCTTCAAGGAGCGTGAGGGCGTGATGAACCGAACTCCGGCGGGTAGGACCGCCGGGAACAAAAAGAAAACGGGGCCGGGCGCTGGATTTAAGGAGCCGGGCGGGGATACAGTCACGGGCGGCAAATTCCCCATGTTCGGAATGGGAAGGGACGCTTACTACAACCATATCAATTCGGGAACAAGCGGCAAAAGCCAGGGCCGCCTTACCGAGAACCGTTAAGGGCTTACCCTCAATATCGATTTTGTCT
This sequence comes from Spirochaetaceae bacterium, assembly GCA_031258625.1. GTDB lineage: Bacteria > Spirochaetota > Spirochaetia > Treponematales > Breznakiellaceae > JAIRMO01. The sequence continues at coordinate 15,506 of JAIRMO010000038.1, forward strand.
CCGAGAAGGCGGTACTCTTTCTTTATTCCGAAACGGCTTGATGAACCAGCGGCAGCAATAACAACAGCAATAAGAGCATCCATAGTAATAGAAATAATACCATAAAAACCCTCTTTTATTGAAGGGGGAACACCGCTTCATCCGGGCAACGTCATTTGTTTTTACCCTGGAAGCCTGTCCCGGCGGGGAAAACCGAAACCTCCGGCGTCAAGCGGGGCGCTTTTCCGTTGAGTTACTATTACCTTGTTTTGAGGCTGAGAGGATTCGAACCTCCGACCGTCAGATCCGCAATCTGAAGCTCTATCCAGCTGAGCTACAACCTCTTGTTTTCGGAGCAGGGAGGATTCGGCTTTCAGTCGCTTGCTTCCCTGCAAGCTCCCTCAAGCCCGCCTACGCGCTTGCCGGCCCGTCCTGCGCCGGCTCTATCCGTCAAGGCTCCCGCCTTGGCCGTATGACCCCAAGCGCTCCGTTTCGAATCCCCACTTGGGGGACTCTATAAAGCATTATTTTTTCAAAAAGCCTTTACCGGCAATAAATTACCGTTCGGAGCAGGGGGGATTCGGCTTTCAGTCGCTTGCTTCCCTGCAAGCTCCCTCAAGCCCGCCTACGCGCTTGCCGGCGCGTCCTGCGCCGGCTCATCCGTCAAGGCTCCCGCCTTGGCCGTATGACCCCAAGCGCTCCGTTTCGAATCCCCACTTGGGGGGCTCTATAAAGCATTATTTTTTCAAAAAGCCTTTACCGGCAATAAATTACCGTTCGGAGCAGGGGGGATTCGAACCCCCGGTACCCTTTCGGGGTACAACTCCTTAGCAGGGAGCCCGATTCAACCGCTCTCGCACCGCTCCATGAGTTAGTATAAAATAATCCTTTTCACACCCGTTGTCAACCGGTAATAGGAATTTTATATTTACCAAGATTTTTTTAGGTAATTGGGGTATTTTCCGGCGCTTTTCGGGACTCCTCCAAGGCAGCCATGAGGCTGCCACGCTTCGGCCCGGCGCGCGCACCCCGCCAATCCCCCGGCGCGGCGGCTTTTAAGGTAAAATTGCCGTTAAACCAGACTCCCGAATGGGCCTCCGTACCATTCAGGCTAAAGGGGTCCCAATCTTAAAGGGAATTTATTTAAAAAATGAAATTTCCAAAGCTTTACTAAAGCAAAACGCCGGTCGAATACATATATTTTCTATGAGATCATTACGGATACTGAGACAAGGGGTATGGTACGAAATCCGTACCCGTATCAACAACCGGGAACCGTTGTTTCGCTTAGGGACAGGCGCCGCGGCGCCTGTCCCCAATAAGGCCCTGGCGCTGTTCGCCCGGGTGTTCCGGGAGACGAAACGCCGGTTTGCCTTCGAGATTCGCGGGCTGTGTTTGGAGGATGACTGGCTGACGTTTTATATCAAGCCGGCGGATGGGCTGGAACTTCCGGCTATCATGAAGTGGCTGAAACAGGTGTTTGCCCAACGGTACAACCGGGCGGAGGGCCGGATCGGGCATATCTGGGGGGACCGGTATGGGTCGTGGATACTGGAGGGGGAGGCGCCTCCGGAGGATGAGCCCGGAACAGGGCGGGGGGAAACGAACATCGGGGTCAGACCCTGGTATGGGGAAACGGCGATCCGAACCGCTTTTTCCTTCATATTCCCCCCCCCCGCCGCTCCGGCACCCGGATAAGCGGCGTTAATCCGCCCTGAGTTCCGTATCAACCTTCTTCCCACCCCAAGCCAAAAATGCTCAGGGAAAAGATCTGTCCTGAAACAGGTAAAATTTGAATTGTGGGTCAAGTTTAGCGGTTATGGGGATGGGCTTCGGGCCCTGGGGTCAGACCCCGGTAGGGGAAACCGGCGATCCAAACCGCTTTTCCCCTCATATTCCCCCACCCCGCCGCCCCGGAACCCGGATAAGCGGCGCCAATCCGCCTTGGGGTCAGACCCCGCTATGGGAAATCGGCGGTCCCCCCGCCGTCCCCCGGGTCCCACCACCCCCCGGCTTACGGGAACACCCCCCGGATCTTTTTTGCCTTGGCCAGCTTGGAAATAGCCAGCATATAGGCGGCGATACGGAAAGACACCTGGTGTTCCTTGACGATGTCCAGTACCTGACCAAAACTGCGGATCAGGATCTTTTTCAGGGTTTCGTTGATCTGCTCTTCTTCCCAGGTGAGTTCCTGGATGTTTTGCACCCACTCAAAATAGGATACGATGACGCCGCCGGCATTGGCGAGGATGTCCGGCAGAATGATCACCCCGTTCTTATTGAGAATGGCGTCCGCCTCCACGGAGGTAGGACCGTTGGCGCCCTCCACGATGTATTTAGCCTTTATCGAACCGGCGACGGCTTCGGTGATTTGGTTTTGCAGCGCGCAGGGGAGCAAGACCTCACAATCACAGGTCAAAAGCTCCGTATTGGAGATTTTTTTCAGCCCCGGGGCGGTATACCCCTCCAGGGAATTGTGGTGGGCCGCCATATACCCCTCCAGGGCCGGGATGTCAAGGCCGTCGCTATGGTAAACGCCGCCGGATACGTCGCTGACGGCGATGACCGTGTAGCCCTTTTCATAGAGCAGCTTCGCCGTAACTCCGCCCACGTTCCCCATGCCCTGCACCGCAATCCGGGTGCCCTTTTCGGGCTTATTGAAGTATTTCAGCAGCTCCCCGGTAACGATACTCACCCCCCGGCCCGTCGCTTCGGCCCGCCCCAGGGAGCCGCCGATATCGATGGACTTACCGGTAACCACCCCGGGCACGGCGTATCCGTGGAGCATACTGTAAGTATCCATGATCCAGCCCATGATCTCCGCGTTGGTGTTCACGTCCGGCGCGGGAATGTCCTTTTCCGGGCCGATGATCGGCAGAATCGCCGTGGTAAACCGCCGGGTCAGACGTTCCAGCTCTCCCCGGGACAGCTTGGCGGGATCAACCTTAACCGCGCCTTTCGCGCCGCCGTAGGGCAGGTTTACCACCGCGCATTTGAAGGTCATCCAGGCCGCCAGGGCCTTTACCTCGTCGATATCCACTTCCTCGTGGTAACGGATCCCCCCTTTACAGGGCCCCCGGCTGCTTGAATGCTGCACCCGGTACCCTTCAAAAACCCTGATATCGCCGTTGTCCATTTTAACCGGAATCGAAACCTTTAGTTCCCGTTCGGGATATTTGATGGCCTCATATTCATTCCGGGTAAGCCCGAGTTTCCGGGCGGCCAGATCCAGGACCTGTAACATATTGTCATAGGGGTTATAGTTGTTTGCCATAGACATTCTCCTTATATAAATATAGATTATTGAGCCTGTCCCAAAACTGAAGTTTTGGAAAAGCCTCTATTCGTAAAAATTCATCCCCGGAATCCGCATCCTCCGTTTTTGGGCGCATTTCCGGCGCAAGCACCGGAAACCGGGCTTTACGCTAAAATAAGGTTTAGCGGGCTTTGCCTGCTAAACCTTATTCCGCTCCAATCCCTTGCGCGTTCCCCGCGGGATCCTTTTTCCCCGCGCCGGCAGCGGCAACCAGGCGGCAGCCGATGCTACGCGTCCCCCGCCCCCCGCTTCATTGGGCGAGTTCTTCCGCCGCCCGGTAAATAGCGGCGTATACCGCGTCGATGCAGTCGTCGTCGAGGCCGGAAAAAGCGACCCGCAGGGTGCGTTCATCTATAGCGATGGTACCCACCCCGTACCGGTGAAGCAATGTTTGGCGCAGGGATTCCGCATCGACATTTTTGCATTTAAAGCTCATAAAGTAACCTGAATTAAAGGGCATGGGCTGTAAGTGGGGATGATTCTTTTGGGCGTCCACCAGGGCCCGCACTTTTTTATAGCGGCCCTCAATAATATCCCGATAGGCGGCCCGCTCTTTCCCCAGGGACGCTTCGGAGGAGTACATATTTTGCAGCAGATTTTGGACCACCGTGGAGGAACAGGAGATGGTGGAACGGATAACAGCCATGGTTTTTTTAATCAGGGCGTCGTAATGGGCGGCGGACAGGTTTTTACCCGCGAAGGTAACAAAACCGCAGCGCATACCCCAGGCAAAATCTTCTTTGGTGGCTCCGTCGACCTTTGCGGCGAATACATTTTCATGGATATTCCCCAAATAGGCGAACAGGGACTGGGGTTCTATATTTCCCTCAAAACGCAGCCCAAAGTAGGCGTCGTCACAGATTACCAGGACTTTGGCGCCCTTTTCGGCAATATCCCGTATGATCTCGCAAATTGCCGCGGCTTCCCCCACGGTGGGGGAATATCCCGTGGGATTATGGGGAAAATTCAGGATGATCCGGACGAAGCCTGTTTTTTGCGCCTCATCGGACAGGGCGGTTCCAAGGGCGGCGAGATCGATCCCCCCTTCGTTAAACATATCCACCAGCCGCATGCGGGCGTTACGCCGGGCCTCCGCAATCAGCACATAGTTGTCCCAGGAGGGATTCGCCGCCATCAGGGTCTGACCCTCATCCAGAAAGAGGTCGCACAGGGCGCTTACCCCGCCGGTCAACCCGGTGGTTACCACGGGCAGAGAAAACCCGCCCTTCCCCAGGGAAGGGTTTTTGCGCCCTATTTCGGCGGCCCAGGTTTCCCGCAGGGCGGGGATGCCCGCCGTCGGCGCATAGGAGACAATTTCACCGGCCTTCATCCCCGGCACCTGATTCCCCAGGGCCGACAGGATAAGGGGGGTTTTGTGTTTTACCGCAATACCCAGGGTACCGTCCGCTAAACTACTGGACTGCTTCGCCTCGGCGCCCTGGGCGATTATCCCCTTGGGGAAATAGAGCCGCCTCCCCATGGCGGAAAGCATCAAACCGGGGGTGGCGTCCCCTAAAGCCCCGTTTAATTCCCGGGCTAATTCATGTTCCATTCTTACTTTTACTCCCTTATATCATCGGCGGGAAATTACACCCCTGCCCGGAAGCGCCGGGCCGGTTACCAACCACCCACCCCTTCACGAATGAACGGCCGGATTCGCGCCGGCGCGGCAAGCCGCCGGGGGGTCAATCCCACTTATTCAGATCCAGTTCCTTCATTTTGCGGGCCACTACGGTGGTACAGGCCAGGTCCCCGGTAACGTTCAGGGCGGTACGGCCCATATCGAGCAGGGCGTCGATGCCCAGGATCATCGCGTAGGCCCCGGCGACGACGCTGCCCGCGGTAACCGGCAGCCCCACCGAGTCCAGGACGAGGAGCAGCATGATGGCCCCCGCTCCGGGAACCCCCGCGGTGCCGATGCTGGCCAGGGTGGCGGTAACCACGATGATGCCCATCTGGGCAAGGGAAAACCCGTGCCCCCAAACCGAAAGGGCAATAAAGGTGGCGCAGACCCCCTGGTAAATGGCCGTACCGTCCATATTCACCGTGGCCCCCAGGGGGAGGGAGAAGGAGTAGATGTCCTTGTGGACGCCGAGGTTCTCCGCCGCGTCCATGGTTACCGGCAGGGTGCCGTTGGAACTGCGGGTAACAAAGGCGGTGATAAAGGGGTCCTTGGCGTCCCGGAAGTAGCGTTTAATGGGGAGCCTGGCGTAGAATTTTAAGAGGCCGCCGTATACGACGATTACGTGCAGGGCATAACCGATGAAACAGGCTGCGGTTACGATACCGAGGCTGCCCACCACCTTGGGGCCGTTGGTGGCAAAGACCACGGCGACGAGGGAAAGGACGCCGAAGGGGGCGTACTGCATAATCCCCTTGATGATCAGCATCATCACCTCGGCAATGCCGTCAAAAAAATGGTACAAAACCGAGGCGACCTTTTGCCTGCGTTCGTCCCCGGAGGTTCTGAGGTAGGAGATGGCAATACCGACGAGCAGGGCCGCGAAGATCACGGCCAATACCGTTTCGTTGACGATGGCCTGCATGATACTGGTGGGCACGATGGCCAGCAGGGTTGCGGACAGCTTGGGGGCCGTAACGTCCCGGGCCGCGGCGTCCGCTACATTGGCAAGCTCCGCGGAGGGGTGGAACAGGGCGCCCATCAGGAGGCCGATGAACACCGCCGCCGCGGAAGTCAACAGGTAGAAGACAATGACCCGGACCCCCACCTTGCCCAGGTTCACCGGGCTGACCGACGAGGCGCCGACGATCAAGGTGGACACGATGATGGGCATCATGATCATCTTGAGGAGCCGCACAAAAAGATCCCCCAAGGGCTGTATCCACAGGATTTTTTCCTTGAATACCAGCCCCAGGATGACCCCCAGCACCAACCCAATCAAAATCCGGTACAGCAGGTTAAAATCAAAGTACCAGCTATACCATTTTTTCGCGGAACCTTTTTCACCCATAATACTACCTCCAAATCACGTTATACCATGAACCGGTTTGAGCGTCCGGTGTGTGGACCCTGGAACCGCACGAGCCGTGCGGTGAACGGGGGCTCCTCCGTTGTTTCAGCCATAACAGGGCGCGCCGTCCAAGGCTGAAGTTTGGGAGAATTGTATTTTAAAGCCCATTTTATTATTATAGGTGTGAAAAGTACCGCTGTCAAACAAAAAAGGACCGGCGCGGGGCAGGCGGAAAGGAAAAAAACGGCCCCGCAAAGCGGGGCCGATGTGTTTTAACCGATTAGATTAGAATGTCCAGATCAGGTCAAGCTGGATGGCACTACTCTTAACATCTTCCGGAGCATCCTTGTATTTCTTCACGTCAAATTCGTAATAGGCGGCAAGCGTGGTTCCTTCGGTGATTTGGTAGGTGATTTTCGGTTTAATCGAGAATTTGGTCTCGTAAAAATCCTGCCATAATCCAATGGTCCCCTCTATACCCACATTCACATTATCCAGAACGTCATAACCGACATACGGGGTAATCTTGATATAGGGTTTTAAAGATTCACCGTTATACCCACCAGCAACTTTAGTCCAGTCCTCACCAAAGAGGTACTGAAATGAATTAATCCCCACCGTCAATTTGTCGTCAAGGAGTTTATAAGATACATCCTCATCAAACACTATGTAACCGTAGTCGGCAAATTTACTCACATTAAAGCCCTTTGCTTCAGCGGAGATCGCAAGGCCGGGAATGGGGGTAACGCCAACGCCCGCCTGGAAGGTTAAACCCTGATCTGCAGTACCTTCATAGGCCGATGTACCAGGAATCACTTTACCAGTAGCAGGATCAAGAGGAAGAATAGAAGCAACAGGATTACTAATCAGATCATCAGGAAAATAATCCCAATAACCAAATCCATTCAGCCCATCAATCGTACTATCGATGAAAACGGCGCCGGCAAGCCAGAAAAGATCATTTGAATATTTGGCGCCCAGAATGATTTCACTGAAGAACTGTTTAACAGTAAGGGAGGGGAGTACCGGCACATTCAACACCAACCCGGCGCTCAGGCCCTCGATGGGGTTAACTTCCAGCCGTAACCCCGTACCGCTAACTGTATAATTTTTCAGACCGCCGGTACCCCATGTGCCGTCCGCAATTTTACCGGCCGAAGTCTTAACGACGCCATCCAAGAAGGTTACCCATCCATAGGCCTGATGAAGCGTCGGAGTAAGACCATCATTAACATCGGTCCGGAGCCTGAATACCAGTCCATAATTGTCTTTGGTATAGGCGGCATTGAGATCAAACCGCGAAATCCTGTCCGCATCATCATTGTAGATACTAATCTCTGGGTCTTCGCCATTTGTATCATCATCATCGACGCTGAACCGCAACCCAGTCTTAACCGCACCGCTCCAGGTAAGTTCCTGAGCAAACAATCCCCCTGCTATTGCAAGGATTAAAAGAACAACAAGCGCTTTCTTCATAAAAAATCCTCCTAAGGACGACAAGAGGGAAGTAACCCACGATTACCCGTATCCTCTTTATCTTTAATCTTTATGTACAGCACAAGTATATCCTTCTTTTTTTAAGCCTGTCAAGATTTTTTTCGATTTTTTTTATTTTTTTATAAAAAAATAGAGGAAATTCTTCATAATTAACCCGGTAATTGAGAATAAGCTGCAAAATAAATCCCCGCCCCCCTATAGGGTGAGACTTGTCCGTAATTCAGGCTTTTTACCGGCCCCCGGGGGGTGTTGGCTTGGGAATGATTCGGGGCGCGGGCGGATTACGGCCCTTTATCCGGGTGCGAGGGGGGCGGGAAGCGGGAATAGCGGCGGAAAAGCGGGGTCTGACCCCAAGGGGGGGAGGCCGCTGGGAGCGGGGGCCACAGGCCCTCCCGATAACGGGGTCTGACCCCAGAGGGGGTAAGCCGCTGGGGACGGGGCCACAGGCCCTCCCGATAACGGGGTCTGACCCTCGGTTAGGCCAGTTCGGGCATCGGGGTCTGACCCCAAGGGGGGGTAAGCCGCCGGCGGCGGGGCAACAGGCCCTCCCGATACCGGGGTCTGACCCTCGGTAGGCCAGTTCGGGCATCGGGGTCTGACCCCAAGGGGGGGTAAGCCGCTGGGGAC
>JAIRMO010000105.1 GCA_031258625.1 Spirochaetaceae bacterium
GGAGATGATAAACGCATCGGGAAGATGCATCCTGCGAAACGCTGCGATAAACTCGGTAACGGTTATGGTACGGATGAGGAGGAGGGCCGCCATGTAGAGGGGCAAAAACATCCTCGCAAGCCGCACAACGATTAAATAGACATTCCTGATGGGAACGAAAACAAAGGGGGTAAGATAAAAATCCACGACAAACATGACGCAGAATACCAGGAACAGGGCAAGGGCGGTCTTGGTGCCGGTTAAGGGCCAAAAGAAGCGCCAGGACGGCCATCATAGAAAATTCCATATACGCCGGAGGAAACACAAAGGTAAAGAAGCCCAGGAAAAAAAGCAGAAAAAACTTTGTCCGGGGGTCAATGGGCAGCAGCGGTTTTCGTACACGCCTTCGTGGACGAGAGCGTGCAGCCACGGCGGTCCGTGTACCCGCAGGCGCCATTACACGACACCTGCCTTTTCAAAGTGCTTTTTCAAAATCCGGCTGCCCGCCGTCCCCCCGATGAGGCCGCCCACAATCGCCATGGCGATGAAGACAAAGACGATCCACCAGGGCGTAAGGCGGTCAATGGCATTCGCGTAGTCCTGCCCGGAATAGCCCACGCAGGCATCAAGGAAGCGCTGTTTGGCAAACAGCAATGCCCAGAAGGGCCCCATGTTCGTACAGGCGAAGACCATGAAGCTCAGGATGTACTTTTTCCGTGAACGCGTTCCCGTATTCACGATACAGTCCGCGGCAAGCCCAAGCAGTAACGCCCATAAAATGGAAAACCACATACCGCCCATGGAAGTGACCAGGCCGACCAGCGCGGCCAGGATCATAATGGACCAGCGTTTGGGGATTTTGGCGGCGTAGAGCATGTACACGGGTCCCAGCACAACGCTCAGAATAAAAGGGGCGAAGATGTACACGATGGGGACAAGGCCGGTGGCGCTTACCACTATGAGGAGCAGCACCACATACAGGGCAGCGAAGGCCCCGGCAATGATAAAATCTTTTGTCGTAAGTTTTCCGGTTTGCTTTTCCATACTAATACTCCTCCTCTTAAATATCATGAATTAGAATAGACTAACTCTAAAATTAGCCTGGGATAACAAATAATGTCAAGAGGGCGGAGATTGGAGGGCGTTGTCGCCGTACTGAACGCTGGCCCGCCGTCCAGCACCTCTATCCGTTCAATCTCCGAAAGGTTAATCGTGTCCCATGCCATCTGGGTCTTGCCTTCCAGAGTATTGAATCTCATGCCATCCACGAGGATCAGAACCTTTTTCCGGCCATCTACACTTGAAAATCCCCTGGCGGAAACACTCACACCGGCCCCCGTAGTATCCCCTGTTCAGGCTTATGCCGGGTACATTTTTCAAGAGATCGGTTACCGATGTCACCCCGGATTCGGCAATATCTTCCGCAGTAATAACCGTTACCTGGGCGGAAACCTTTGCCGCTTCCTCTCGGGTCCTGCCTGCGGTAACGACAAAATCCAGGGAGTCTTCGCGGTCAGATGTTGAAGCGGCGTCCTAGGCAAATGCGATCTGGAGAACACCGCCAATCAAAAGAACCCAAACGAGCTTTTTCATAAAAACCTCCCTATTGCAAATACGGCCCTTGCGTGTTTTCGATTGTATTGATAGAATATCATTAGTATATACTAACAATTTGAAGATACAGAAAACAGTAGGGGAACTCAAGATTTTTGCCGGTATTTTGGCGGATGGCGATAATTTTTTGGCAATCCGCGATAATGCGGCCCGTCTGTTTCCTGGGTATTCATCGCTATCCTCTCCCTTGGGATGCCTTCAGTATACCATGCTTTTTCTTATTCTGCCCCGAAAAAGAAGTTGCACCCAAACCCGCAACATTTGAAAAGATGCTGGCGATTCTGCAAAAGGAATATGATGCCTTGCAGCAAAAAGGCGGTAAACCGCCAAAACTGACAGTCCATGACAAGCTGTGTATTGCCCTGAAACGCCTGCGGGAGTACCCGACAATGGACAGTATCGCGGCGGAATACAGTGTCTGCACGGGCGATCTGCCTGTCAATCCAATGGGTGGAAGACACCCTGGTTAAAGACGGTACATTCGCTTTACCCGGGAAAAAGAAACTCAGGAGAAAATCGGCTTCAATTCAGCACGTCGTGGTGGACGTTACCGAAAGCCCGATAAACCGCCCTCAAAAGAACCAAAAAGACTATTATTCAGGAAAAAAAACGGCACACTGTGAAGAGGCAAGTCATCATTGAGCGGAGCAGTCTGCAAATCATCGACGTACAGGAAGCCAAAGGCAGCGAGCATGATTTCAAGGTATATAAAGACACCATAGGAAAAGGCATCAGCAATTCGATTCCGTCTACTATAAGAAATACCGGGGTTTTCTGCTTGAAACGCAATCGTTTTAAAAAGTCTGTAAATACCGGTATTGTACAGGTCCTGTCTGTTACCATAAATCTCATGTGCCCTTTGCTTACTGATCGCTGACAGCATATTAACCGAAAACTTCGCCCCGGTGGTTTTTATTTTCCGGTACCACCCCTCGGTTCCCGCGTCGGGTTTGAGCCAAAGCTTCAAAGCCGGAGGGGGGGGCGGCGGCTTCCCGCAAAAAAGAGAATATCCCCCGGTCAAACAACCCCGTCCCGCTGGTGATCGCCACCAAGTCCGCCTGGGGAACCAGTTCGTCCCGGAGCCGGACCGCGGCTTCCAGGGCCTCGGGGAACCAGGGTAAAAGGGTGGGTCCCCCGTTCCCGGAAAAACAAATATCCCGGACCGCCGCCGCCTCCCGGAGGAGGATCTGCCTGAGGGTCCGCTTCATGCTTTCCGGGGAAAAGGGGATCTCCGTCTTAACCGGGAACGCCGGGAATAGGCCGGATATACCAGGGCCCTTTCTTCCCGTTCCCGGCGGTTCTCCCCCGCTCCCCGGGTCACCCCCGCCCCCGGAGGGCCGCGCTTTCCCCGTGCCCCGAAAGCCCCTCCGCCCGGGCCAGGATTTCCGCCCTGCGGCAAGCCTCGTCGTAGCCTTTCCCCGGTGTGCACCGGAGGGTGGTAACGGTCTTGAGGAAGTGCCGTACCGAAAGCCCCCCGGTAAACCGGGCGCTCCCGGAGGTGGGCAGGGTATGGTTGATCCCCGCGGAATAATCCCCCAGGACCTCCGCCGCCCGGGGCCCGATAAAAAGGGATCCGTAATTGTAAAGGAGGGGGATCCAGTCCTCGGGGCCGGCGGTGTGGAGTTCCAGGTGTTCCGGGGCTATGGTATTGGCGATCCGGGCCGCTTCCTCCCGGGTATTATAGACGATGATAAGCCCCCCCGCGTCCAGGGAAGCGGCGGCCACATCGGCGGTGGGCAGGACGGCGAGCCGTTGTTCCACCGCCCGGAGGATGCCGCCGGCCAGGTCCCGGCCGGGAACCAAGGCCCGGGCCCGGGCATCGGGATCATGCTCCGCCTGGGCCAGCATATCCGCCGCGGCCAGTTCCGCGGATCGGCATGGCCCCCCGGAACCGTCGGCGATGACCAAGACATCGGTGGGCCCCGCGACAAAATCTATTCCCACCTCCCCGTAGAGGAGCCGCTTTGCCGCGGCCACGTACTTGTTCCCCGGCCCGGCGATCACGTCAACCCGGGGAACCGTTTCGGTCCCCAGGGCCAGGGCGGCGACGGCCTGGGCGCCTCCCAGGGCAAAAAAGCGCCCGGCCCCGGCGAGGTATGCCGCAGCCAGGATCCGCCGGTTCGGGAGCCCGTCCTCCTGGGGAGGGGAGACCGCCAGGACTTCCTCAACCCCGGCGGCCGTCCCGGGGATAACCCCCATCAGCACCGAAGATATCAGGGGAAACCGCCCCCCGGGCACGTACACCGCGGCCCGTTTAACCGGGAGTACCCGCTGGCCGGTAAACAGCCCCGGGGCCATTTCGTATTCAAAGTCCCGGAACTGGGCTTTCTGTAATTCCGCAAAGGACCGGATATGATCCGCCGCCAATTCCAGGGCCGCGGCCAGTTCCGGGTCCTCCCCCCGGAGCCCTTCCCAGGCCGCCTTTGCGACGGCCCCGGGGACCTCCAACACATCCGGTGCGGAGCGGTCAAACCGGGCCGCAAAACGCCGTACCGCCCCATCCCCTTCGGCCCGTACCGCGGCGATTATCTCCCGGACCCGGTCAAGGACCGTCCCATCTTCCCCTTGTCCCGCCGTATTCTTCCAATACTCGTCAAATTCCCCTGCCGCAATAACCTTCATCTCCGGCTCCCTCCGCGTTCCCTTTAGGCGCTTTTTTTGAAACGGCCTCCATAAATTCCAGAAATTCATCCATATCTTTATCGGTCCCCATGCTCACCCGCAGGTAATCCCGGATCCGGGGCGTATCGAAACGCCGGACCAGGATGCCCCGTTCCCGGAGGGCGGCAAAAACCTCGGCCCCGGAAAGCCGGGGGTGCCGGATAAAAATAAAATTCGCCGCCGAGGGGATCACCTCAAAGCCCAGCTCCCGGAGCCGGCCGGATACCCGCTCCCGGGTGGCGATCACCTTCCGGTTAATCTCGTCGTAATGGGCCCCATCGGAGACCGCCGCGGCGGCCCCTGCCAGGGCAAGCCGGTCCAGGGTATAGGAATTGAAGGAGTCCCGGATCCGGGAGAGCCCCCGGATCAATTCTTCCCGGCCGATGGCGAAGCCCACCCGGAGCCCCGCCAGGGAAGCGGCCTTGGAGAGGGTGTGGACGGTGAGGAGGTTGGGGAATTCCCCGATATGGGGAACCGCCGATTCCCCCCCAAAGGCCCCGTAGGCTTCGTCCACGATCACCACCCGGCCCGCCTTCCCCTGGTACCCCGCCACGGAGAGGATGTCCCTGAGGGCCAGGGCCCGGCCCGTGGGGGCGTTGGGGTTGGGGAAGATCACCCCTCCGGCGGGGTACAGGTAGTCCTCGGCGTTGACGGAAAAATCACCGGTGAGGGGTACGGTCCTAAAGGGAATATCCCAGAGCCCCGCGTAGACCGGGTAAAAACTGTAGGTAATGTCCGGGAACAGAACGGGCCGCGCCGCTCCGGCTTCCCCTTCCCCGGCGGAGGGGAAAAAGGCGGCGAAGGCAAAGGCCAGGACCTCGTCGGAACCGTTCCCCGCGAAGACCTGCTCCGGCTTTACCCGGTAGGTTTCGGCCACGGCTTCCCGCAGAACCGTACACAGGGGGTCCGGGTACAGCCGGAGGTCCTCCCCCGCCGCTTCCCGGATGGCCGCAAGCGCCCTGGGTGAGGGCGGGTAGGGGTTTTCGTTGGTGTTGAGCTTGATAAACCGCCGTTCCCGGGGCTGCTCCCCCGGTACATAGGGCTCCAGCCCCCGCGCCCTTTTACTCCAAAACCTGCTCATCCATCCCCCTCCCGCTTCCCGGCTCCTTTATACCAACAAGTTTCGTATGGTTTCGATGTCCAACTCCGTGGTTTCCGCGGTTTCTTCCACACTCCAACATTTTCTCAAAAGTTTTTTCGCAATTTCCAGCTTATCCTGATAAGCCTTTTCCCGCTCTTCTTCCCGGCCCTTTTCAGTCCCGATGAGGAGACCTTCCTCCCGGCCCTTTTCCGTACCTATAAGGATGCCCTCGTCCCGGGCAAGCCGTTTACCCTCAAAATAACTCTCCACGACTTGGTCGAACATCCGGTCTACCCCCTTCTTGTTGACAAGATCCGTCGTCTCCCGAATCCGCTCCACCGGTATTTCCAGCCGGAGGAGCAGGACCGTTATTACATCCTCCATCAATGTAGCCAACTTCTCAGGTATTTTCAATGCCATTTCCTTTATATACCCGGGGAACTCCTTCAAAAACCCCTCCTTGTTTTTAAAATCCATCTTGTCTATCAGCATCAACACCGCCAATTCGTCCCTGAACCGGAGGATGTGTTCAATTTTGTATTGGTTCAGTTCCACAAGACAGTATTCAAAGCTGGGCACATAGGGGGTAAAGGCCTCGCGCATCATGGTCCGATCCGAAAAGTTCATGACGGCGGTCCAGGGGGACCGTCCGTCGTAGAAAACCACCGGGAGGACCGGGGGAAACCGGAAGTTCTTGGTGGAGGAAACCCCCGGACGGTCCTGGTTGGCCTCCCGCTCGTATTCGGTGAGGACCAGGGTGATATAACGGAGCAGGCGGAAGGGGGTGTTGAAATCGACCGTGGATTGATGTTCCACGAGGGCGATGACAAAAAAGGGGGACCGGCCCTTGAGGTTGATCCGCTTTACCGTGTCCGAATCCCGGCTGTTCTGGAGGAGGGGGAGGAAGCGTTCAGAAACATCTTCAATGTCGCCGGGGGTGAGGTCCTTCCAGAGTTCCAGGGGGACATAATCCTTAAGAAACTGGACAAAGAGGACATGGTTGCCGAGGATGATCTTAAAACTGTTGTCTTTGCTGTTATGAATAGCCATATATGCTCCTTACAGGATATATGGCACCGACATGCGAATTTGCTTTGATCGGGAGAAATTATTTTGAAAAAAAATGAGTTTTTTGGGGGTCTTGGAACGGAAAAGCTCCTCCGTAACCCTCGTTTTCACGCGCCGCGGGTTTTCAGATCCCCTAAGGCCCGCCGCTCATTTCTTATGCCGGCGATCCAGCTCGTCCAGCACTTCCCCCACCCCCACCCCGGAGCGGGTCAGGAGGACCGTGGCGAAGTAGAGCAGGTCCGCCGCTTCCCAGATGAGTTCTTCCCGGTTTTTGGCGGTACAAAGCTCCTCCGCCTCCTCCAAGACCTTTTCCCGGACCAGCTCGTCATCCAGGGTGGCGGTATAGGAGCCGGGCCGGGGGTTCCTGAACCGCTCGGCGATGACGGTCTGGAGGAAATGCCCGGTGTAGCGGCGGTCCACGCCGAAACAGGACCAGGACCCGGTGTGGCAGACCGGCCCGGCGGGCTCCACCGTGGCGAGCAGGGCGTCCCGGTCGCAGTCCGCCCGGAGCCGGAGGAGGGTCAGGGTATTCCCGGAAGTTTCCCCCTTCATCCAGAGTTTCCCCCGGCGCCGGCTGTGGAAACAGAGCTTTCCCCGGCG
>JAIRMO010000139.1 GCA_031258625.1 Spirochaetaceae bacterium
ACGCGGAATAACAGGCACATCATGGGCGCAAGCGAGCAGGATGTCAACCGCCTTGTCCATCGTTACTTTCTGTTCCACCAGAGCCGTGACCTCCTTCAGGGCGAGGGCAGCCATCTTGACCCGCCGTTCTTCGAGTCTGTCCTCAAAAGGCTGTTCCAAAAGCCGCTGGAAGGGTGTTTTCGCCTCGTCATAGTTTCTTTTTTTCTTTGCCCGACCCGTTCGCACCTGATTTGCTTCATGCACGGGTAATACCGGTTGAACAGAGGGTTGTAGGCATCATAGACGGCTTGCAGGGCGGCTGTCCCGGCAGCCCCTTCGTAGCGGAAATACCCGACAATCTTGCGGACCGTGGCGTAATTCTTTTGTTCGACATAGCAATTATCGTTTTTGTGGGTAGGGCGGCCCCGGGAGAAGGCTACTTCGTGGCGCTGGCGCCACTGGTCAACGGGTCTGTTGATAATTCGCTGCCGGTGTCGGAGTGGATGCCCTTCAGTCCCATGGGAAGGACCGTGTCCAGGGCCTGGAGGACCCAGGTTGAGGCCTTGTTCATGAGGGCGAAGTGGATGGTCCAGCCGGTTTTCACATCGGTCATGGTGAGAGTATAACAAAACTCTCCCGAAGGATTGCCGCCGTCATGCTGGACGAGGTCGATCTGGAAGCAGCCGGAAGGCATACGGGCGTATTGGAACCAGGTCACGACGGGGATGGCGCGGTGGAGGAGGCGGACGGGCCTGGTTCCCGAGGTTCCCCGGATTTTCATCCGCTGTTTCGGCTTTTGTAGCAGTCGGTCGATGGTACGGGGGCTGATTTTTTTGAGTTTGGCGGCGAATATGGTATTTTTTTCTCAGTCTGATGAGGTCAAGGTTCTGCCTGAGGAAGGGGGCGAATAATTTTCCGCAGGGCCAGGTGAAGTTTTTCCACAACAATTCGAGCATATCTGCGACTGCGGTGTCATAGTACGGCTGATAGACCCACTTTTTCCGGGTTTTTTCAACGAGGGTGACCTTGACGGCCTGGTCGTCCAGCATACGGAGTTGTGTTTTTCCGATGCGGGTGAGCTTGAAGATCGCGTATTTCCGGCTTTTACTGCCTGAGAGGGCCAGATACTCATCCAGAATCTGCGATTTTTCGTATTTTCCTGCTTTCCGGTAACGGAGAGCGAACTCCGCCGCTATCTTTTTTTTCTCTGCCATGGTAAACCCCATTTGTTCCTCCAGACTCAGTCTGGATAGAGTATGTCCCCATGGTTAGATTTTTACATGGCGCAAACGTGTCGCTATGGTTAGATTTAACGTGGCGCAATGCGATCTATTGAATATCCCCCCGGTTCCTGATAAGCTAAAAAGAACATTTTATCCTATTGGAGGTTGTTTCAAAACTTCAGGCGGAGGATTATCGATGATCGTAATGAAATTCGGGGGTAGTTCCGTGGCAAATGCGGAACGGATCCGGTATGTGTCGGATCTGGTAAAGGCCGAATTGCCCCGAAAACCGGTTTTGGTACTCTCCGCCATGGGGGATACCACGGATCACCTCCTGGAAGCCGCGGAAAGGGCCTTGAAAGATGCGGTAATATCCATGGATAAAATTGAGGAACTCCACCTAAAAACCATAAAAGAACTGGGCCTTACCTCCCCGGCGGAAGAAGACATTCGCCCCCTTTTGGGGGAATTGCGGAACCTCCTCGTCGGCATATCCCTTATCAAGGAACTCACCGGGAGAACCAGGGATTATCTGGTTTCCTTTGGGGAGCGGCTTTCGGTACGGATCGCGGCGGCCTATTTTAGAACCCTGGGGATCCATGCCCGGGCGCTGGATTCCTGGGATGCGGGGTTTCTTTCGGACTCCAATTTTACCTCCGCCGAGCTGCTGCCCGGCTCCTGGAGCCTGATTTCCCAGGCGCTCACCCCCCTGATCGAAGGGGGAGTCCTGCCGGTGGTAACCGGCTTTATCGCCCGGGACACGGACGGGAACATCACCACCCTGGGCCGGGGGGGCTCGGATCTCTCCGCTACCTCCATCGCGGCGGCCTGCGGCGCCGAGGAAGTCCAGGTCTGGAAGGATGTGGACGGAATCCTCACCGCGGACCCCCGGCTGGTCCCACAGGCCGTTCCGGTAGAAGCCGTTACCTACGATGAGGCCGCAGAGCTGGCCTACTTCGGCGCCCAGGTACTGCACCCCCGGACCATGCAGCCCTGCAGCAGAACCGGAACCCCGGTGCTGGTGAAAAATTCCTATAACCCCGGGGCGCCGGGAACCCGGATCACCGCGTCCCTGGACAAAAAGACCGGTCCGGTCCAGGCCATTACTTCCCGGAAAAATGTAACCCTGGTGGACATCGTTTCCTCCCGGATGTTGGGGCAATACGGCTTTTTGGAAGAGGTTTTTTCCGCCTTCGCCAAATACCGCATTTCTGTGGATATGGTGGCCACCAGTGAAGTTTCAATCTCCCTTACCCTGGATGCGGCCCACGATTTGGAAGGTCTAAAAAAGGACCTCTCCCGGATTGCCGCGGTAAAAATCAAGACCGGTAAGGCCATCGTAACCCTCGTGGGGGATGTATGCCGGTCCTCAAGGGTCCTGGCCCAATCCTTTGGGGCCTGCGCGGATCTGGGTGTACCGGTACAGATGGTTTCCCAGGGGGCCAGCAAGGTAAACATCAGTTTTATTGTGAATGACACCCAGGCGGCGGATGTCGTGCGGGCTTTACATCGGATTTTTTTTGAAGAAAACACCGGGTCCGGTAAGGAGGAGAAGCCATGAATATCGCCCTTATCGGTTATGGTAAAATGGGAAGGCTCGTAGAACAGGAAGCCTTGAACCGGGGGCACCGTATCACGGCGGTGGTTGATCCCTATGCAGCGAAGGATAAAACCCAATCGGGGATACCCTTTTTAAGGATTTTTTCGGATAAGGCGGGAGCGGAAAATGCCGGAGATTTGGATCGGGCCCAAGTGGCCATTGAATTTACCATGCCGGATAAAACCGTGGAAAACATTAAAGCCCTGGCCCGGCGGAAGCTGCCGGTAGTGGTGGGGACCACCGGATGGTATGATCGGCTTCCGGAGGTAACGAACATAATAAACGATGCCCGGTCTTCCCTGCTGTGGTCCTCCAATTTTTCCCTGGGGGTTAATCTCTTTTACCGTATCGCCGCCTATGCGGCGGAGGTTTTTGATCTCTTCCCGGAATACGATGTGGGAGGGCTGGAAAGCCACCATAATAAAAAGGCCGACAGTCCTTCGGGAACCGCCAAAACCCTGGTGGAACAGGTTTTAGCCCGGATGACCCGGAAAACCCATGTGGTTTGGGACGCCCTGGATCGTCCCCCCCTGCCTGAGGAACTCCACTTCCCCAGCCTCCGTACCGGGTCCATGCCGGGGATCCATTCCCTTTTTTTTGATTCCCCGGCGGATACCATCGAAATAACCCATACCGCCCGGAACCGGGAAGGGTTCGCCCGGGGGGCGATCCAGGCCGCGGAATGGCTCCTGTTCGGTACCGGACCGGGGCGGGACCTCCCTTCCCCCCGCCTTGGGGTTTTTACCATGGACGACGTACTCAAGGATATTTTAGCCCCCCTCATCCAAGGTGGCAGTGATTTATTCAACCGAGAATAAATCACTGCTCCTTTAATGTGGGATAAATTTTTTATGGAGCCTGCTATGAAAGTTTTTCAAGGGGCCTACACGGCTCTCATCACCCCTATGTACGAAAATGGGGATGTGGATTATGACGGATTTAGGGAACTCATCCGTTTCCAGATCCAAGAGGGAATCGACGGCTTGGTCCCCCTGGGAACTACCGGCGAGACCCCAACTCTGGAGGAGGATGAGGAAGAAAAACTCCTCAAGATCGCGGTGGAGGAAGTAAAGGGCCGGATCCCCATCGTCGCCGGGGCTGGTTCCAATTCGACCAAATACGCCGTCAAATACGTCAAACGGGCCAAGGACCTGGGGGCCGACGCCGCCCTGGTGGTTACCCCCTATTACAATAAACCCAATGACGAGGGGCTCCTCCGGCACTTTGAGGCGGTTACCGCCGAAGGGGGGCTGCCGGTGATCATTTACAACATCGCCTCCCGGACCGGGCGGAACATTCCCCCGGCCCTGATGGAACGGCTTTCCCGAGTCCCCGGTATCATCGGGGTAAAGGAAGCCTCCGGGGACCTGGCCCAGATCGGGGACATCATCCGGGATACGGCGGGGCCGCGGAAAGCCGAGGGGGGGGGCTTCACGGTTCTTTCCGGGGACGACGCCCTGACCCTGCCCCTGATGGCCCTGGGGGGGGACGGGGTCATCTCGGTGGTTTCCAACCTGATCCCCCGCCGGATCGCCACTTTGGCGGGGGCCTGCCGGGCCGGTAATTTTGAGGAGGCCCGGAGGCTTCACTACGAGTTATTGCCCTTGGTTAAGACGGCCTTTATCGAAACCAACCCCATCCCCATCAAGGCGGCCATGACCTGGGCGGGCCTTCCCGGAGGACCGGCCCGGCTTCCCCTGGGCCCCCTCTCCCCGGAAAACGGGAAACGCCTCTACGGGGTCCTGGAGGCCCTGGGGCTGACGAAGGGCGGCCTGAAATGAGCCTCCGCGGGGCAGGGCTGTGAATCGAAGGTTGTGAGCCAAAGGCGGTATACCGATGCGTAACGAAGCCCTCATACCCCCCCTGAAACCGGTCATATTTTTTGACGTGGAAACCAACGGGTTACACAAAGATTCCAGCGTCCTTTCAATTACGGCGATAAAAGCCCTTTATAACGGAAAGGATGTCGATACCATCGAAACAATCTTTACCCGTTTCTACTACCGGAATCCCGGGGAGCCGCAAAACTCCGCCGCTCTGGAGGTTAACGGTCTAACCGACGAGGTGATCCGTAAAAACCGGGGTAACGCCCTATATGCGGAACATTTCCGTGGTGATACGGACTTTAAAGCCCTCTGTACCGGGGTACGCCACTATGTAGGCCACAATATCGCTTTTGACCGGAAGTTTGTCGCCTTCCCCCTGAAACACTGCTTTTGTACGATGAGGGAAAATACCGCGATGCTCAAAATCAGACGGTATACCGGGGGCTTTAAATACCCCCGGCTCAGTGAAGCCGCGGCGTTTTACGGGCTTTCCCCGGACATGAACAAGCTGCACGGCAGTGAGTATGACACCCGGTTGACCTATGAAATTTTCAGGAAAATGATGAACGAAAGCCGGACAAAAAAACGGGTTTATGAATTTTTAAACCGGTGAGCCGGTTCCAAAATTTCAGTAGGCAAAACAATTTGTTTTTGTTAGAATGAGACGTATGGAGGGAAATATGGGAAAGATCCCCGTAGGAATACTCGGCGCAACCGGTATGGTAGGGCAGCAGTACATCGCCCTCCTGGAAAATCATCCCTGGTTTGAGGTGCGCTACCTGGCCGCTTCCCCCCGGAGCGCCGGTAAAACATACCGGGAGGCCGCGGCGGGACGCTGGCATTTGGTCAAACCCTGTCCCGATGCCGTGGGGGCGCTTATGGTGGAGGACGCAAACGACGTGTCCCGGGCAACGGCGGCCGGTATAGGGGGGGAATGCGCCTTTGTTTTCTCCGCCCTGGAAATGGGCAAAGACGAGATCCGGGCCCTGGAAGAAGCCTATGCCGCCTCGGGTATCCCCGTGGTGTCCAATGCCTCCGCCCACCGCTGGACCCCCGACGTACCTATGGTCATCCCCGAAATAAACCCCCACCACTTGGATATTATCCCCATCCAGCGGAAAAACCGGGGCTGGGACCGGGGGTTTATCGTGGTAAAGCCCAACTGTTCCATCCAGAGCTACCTGACCCCCCTCTACGCCCTGACAAGAGCGGGCTACCCGATCAGCCGGATCTTCGTTACCACCCTGCAGGCGGTATCCGGCGCGGGTTATCCCGGGGTCCCCAGCCTGGACATGATCGACAACGTGGTCCCCTATATCGGGGGGGAGGAGGAGAAGACCGAACAGGAGCCCCTGAAGATTCTGGGGACCCTCAAAAATGACGGGATCGAAAACGCGGCCGTCCCCCGGATCAGCGCCCACTGCAACCGGGTCCCGGTAAGTGACGGCCACACCGCCTGTCTCAGCCTGGAATTTGCCGGTTCCAAGCCCTCCGTCGACGAGGTAAAGCAGATTTGGGCCGCCTTTACCGCCCTGCCCCAAGAGCTGGACCTTCCCCTGGCCCCAAAACGGCCCATCATCCTGCGGGAAGAGCCGGACCGGCCCCAGCCCCGGAAGGACCGGGACACCGACAAGGCTATGGCCGTAACCCTGGGCCGGCTCCGGCCCTGTAACATCTTCGACCTCCGGTTTACCGCCCTCTCCCACAATACCGTCCGGGGGGCCGCCGGCGGGGGGATCCTCAACGCGGAACTCCTCAAAGCCAAGGAGTACCTTTCGTGAAAGTCAAGACCTTCCCCCTGTCCAAGGCCCGGCTCGACGAAGCGGTCCGCCGCTTCCCAACCCCCTTCTACCTCTACGACGAGGGGGCCATCCGGGAGAACGCCCGGGCCGTCCTCCGGGCGTTTTCGATGTTTCCCGCGTTCAAAGAGTATTTTGCCGTGAAGGCCCTGCCCAATCCCTTCATCCTCAAGATTCTCGCCGCCGAGGGGTTTGGGACGGATTGTTCCAGTTACCCGGAACTGCTCCTTTCGGACATGGCGGGGATCCGGGGGGAGGACGTTATGTTCACCTCCAACGAGACCCCCGCCGGGGAATACCGGGCGGCCCGGGACCTGGGGGCGATCATCAACCTGGACGATTTTACCCACATCGATTTCCTGGAAAAGGCTACGGGTCTCCCCCCCGTCCTCTCCTGCCGCTACAACCCCGGGCCCCTCAAGGGGGGGAACGCCATCATCGGGAAGCCCGAAGAGGCAAAATACGGCTTTACCCGGGACCAGATCATCCGGGCCTACGGGCTCCTCAAGGAAAAGGGGGTCCGGCGTTTCGCCCTGCATACCATGGTGGCCTCCAATGAACTCAAAGAGGAATACCACGTCGAAACCGCCCGGCTCCTCTTTGAGCTGGCGGTGGAGATCTGGGAAAAAACCGGGGTGCGGCTGGAATTTGTCAACCTCGGCGGGGGGGTGGGCATCCCCTACCGTCCCGGGGAGGAGGCGGTGGATTACGGCCGCCTGGCCGCGGGAATCCGGGAGGTCTACGAGGGGATCATCGTGCCCGCCGGGCTTCACCCCCTGGGGATCCGCACCGAATGGGGCCGGGCGATCACCGGCCCCTACGGATGGCTCGTAAGCCGGGCGATCCACACCAAGCATATCTACCGGGAGTACATCGGTCTGGACGCCTCCATGGCGGACCTGATGCGGCCCGGCCTCTACGGGGCCTACCACCACATCACCGTGCCGGGCAAGGAGGAGGCCCCCGCCGAGGCGGTCTACGACGTGGTAGGCGGCCTCTGCGAAAACAACGACAAATTCGCCGTTCAGCGGCCCCTGCCCCGGATTGAAGCGGGGGACTACCTGGTGATCCACGACGCCGGGGCCCACGGCAGGGCCATGGGGTTCAACTACAACGGCAAACTCCGCTGTGGGGAACTGCTCCTCCGGCCCGACGGAGAGATCCTCCCCATCCGCCGGAGCGAAACCGTGGAGGACTATTTTGCCACCCTGGACCGGGCCGCCCTTGCGGAATTTGACGGCCCCTATGACCTAAAGGAGCGTCCATGATACCACGCAATCCCCGCCTCGCCGCCCTAAAGGCGGGCTACCTTTTCCCGGAGATCGCCAAGCGCCGCCAGGAATACGCCGCCGCCCACCCGGAAACCGCCTCCCCCCAGAAGCGCATCATCAGCCTGGGGGTGGGAAACACCACCGAACCCATCCTGCCTCACATCAACCGGGGCCTTGTGGAGGGGGCCCGGCGGCTCGGTACCCCCGAAGGGTACAGCGGCTACAGCGACGAGGGGCTCCTCTCCCTCCGGGAGGGGATATCCCGGGTGTTCTACCGGGGGGAGTTTGCCGCCGATGAGGTCTTTATCTCCGACGGGGCCAAGTGCGACATAGGCCGGCTCCAACTCCTTTTCGGCGCGGGGATCAAAGTGGCGGTCCAGGACCCTTCTTATCCGGTCTATGTGGACGGCTCGGTCCTCATCGGCGCCGGGGGAACCTGGGCGGATACGGGGTACGGGGGTATCAGTTACCTCCCCTGTACCGCGGAAAACGATTACTTCCCGGACCTGAGGGCCCTCCCGGAGAACAGTATCTTCTACTTCTGTTCCCCCAATAACCCCACCGGTACGACCGCGACCCGGGAACAGCTCACCGCCCTGGTGGACGCGGCCCTTAAAAAGGGGGTCGTCATCGTCTTCGACGCGGCCTATGCGGAGTATGTCCGGGACCCCCTCCTCCCCAAGACGATCTTCGAGATCCCCGGGGCAAGGGCCTGCGCCATCGAGGTGAACTCCTTCTCCAAGCCCGCGGGCTTTACCGGGGTACGCCTGGGCTGGACCGTGGTTCCCCGGGAGCTGAAATACGCCGGCGGGGAAGCGGTTAACTCCGACTGGGGGCGGATCTGCGGCACCGTCTTCAACGGGGCCTCCAACATAGCCCAGGCCGGAGGGCTCGC
The DNA here is from genome assembly GCA_031258625.1 of Spirochaetaceae bacterium. GTDB lineage: Bacteria > Spirochaetota > Spirochaetia > Treponematales > Breznakiellaceae > JAIRMO01. The sequence continues at coordinate 8,594 of JAIRMO010000139.1, forward strand.
CGCCCTGGAACCGGAGGGCCTTAAAGAAATCCGGGAGTTATGCGATTTTTACCTGGGAAACGCCCGGATCATCCGGTCCGGCCTGCGGGATCTGGGGATCTCCTGCGTGGGGGGGGACAATTCCCCCTATATCTGGGCCCGCTTTCCTGGCCGGGACAGTTGGGATGTCTTTACGGAGATCCTGGAAAAATGCCAGGTGGTAACCACCCCCGGATCCGGCTTCGGTCCCGCGGGCCGGTCCTTCATCCGCTTCTCCGCCTTCGGCCATCGCGCCGACGTGGAGGATGCCTGCGGCCGCCTGGAGCGGCTTCGGGGTTCGGAAAAACGGTAACCGCGGGGGTGTAATACCTATGAAACGAAGGGTGGTCATTATTGACGGCATGGGGGGCGGTATCGGCGCCCAGCTCATATCCAAGATTCGGGAACTAAACGATGAAGAATTGGAACTTATTGCCCTGGGAACCAACGCCGTGGCAACGGAGCGGATGATCAAGGCCGGCGCCCATCGGGGCGCTTCCGGAGAAAACGCCATCAGGGTGTCCGTTTCCTTGGGGGACTTTATCCTGGGCCCCATCGGTATTGTCATCAGTAACAGCCTCATGGGGGAAATAAGCCCGGTCATGGCCGAGGCGATCCTCGCCGCCCCGGGGGAGAAGATCCTCCTGCCCCTCCAGCAGGACCATTTCCGCCTGGTAGGGATGGAATCCCTGCCCTTCACCAAAATAATTGACAAGGCGATGGATATCCTCAAGGAATGTCTCGCCTAAAAGCGGCGGCCGTATTGTGCGCCGTAATTGACAGCCCTACCCTAAAATGGTATATATAGAAAACGGCATGAAGCCCGTTTTTTCCGTGGGGGTTAACCCCGGAAAACGTCGTCCTTTTAAAATCCCATGAAGGGTCTTTAGGTAAGGGGATGAAATCCTTTTCTATAACAGGGTTTAGCCTGTTTATGGGAGTACCATATTGACCATTGAAGAAAAATACGAGGCCCTTTTGCGGCTTATCGGCGCTCAGGGCAGTGCGGCGGTGGCCTTTTCCGGCGGGGCGGACAGCTCCTTCCTCTGTCATGCGGCGGTCGCGGCCCTGGGAGACCGGGCGGCGGCCATTACCGTGGTTTCTCCCATGCTTCCCAAAAGCGAGATCGACGGAGCCGCCGCTTTTGCCGCCAAGGCCGGTATAAAACATATCCTTGTCGAAGAAGCCGAGATTGATGAAGAAGTGGCGGCCAATCCAAAAGAACGTTGCTATTTTTGTAAAAAGATCGAATTCGGGAATATTCTCCGGGCGGCAAAGGAGCGGGGGATAAACACGGTCCTGGACGGTTCCAACCTGGACGACCTGGGGGATTACCGGCCGGGCCTCAAGGCCCTGGAGGAATTGCGGATCCTCAGCCCCTTAAGGGAAGTTAAACTTACCAAAGCGGAGATTCGGGAGCTTTCCCGGTGTTTTGAGCTTCCCACCTGGGATAAACCCGCCTTTGCCTGCCTGGCCTCCCGGATCCCCTACGGTGAGCGGATCGACAAGGAAAAACTTTCCCGGGTGGAAAAGGCCGAGGAGGCCCTCCGGTTCTTCGGGTTTCGTCAGTTCCGGGTGCGTTCCCATGACCGGATCGCCCGAATCGAGGTGGCCCCCGAGGAAAGGCGGCGTTTTTTTGACGAGCAGGTCCTGGATTCCATCTCACAGACCCTTAAATCCTATGGTTTTTTGTATGTCGCCTTTGAACTGGAAGGGTACGTCATGGGGAATATGAACCGGGCGGCCCTGGCGTAAAACCATACCGGCCTTCGTTGAACCGCTTTTTGAAAGGGGATTACTTTGAGAACATTACATTTCGACTGTTTTGCCGGTATTTCCGGGGATATGGCCCTGGGAGCCCTGGTGGATTTGGGGCTTGATGCCGATATATTACGGGAGGAACTTCATAAACTCCCCATAACCGGCTGGGCCCTGGAATTTCACCGGGATGAACGGGGGGGCATTTCCGGAACCCATGGGGTAGTGGATATTGGGGAACAGCGGGATCATATCGCCCATGACCATGGCCGCGAACACCATCACCACCACCACCACGGTTGCCCGGAGCATCATCACGTCCACCATAATAACGAAAACGGCCCCGGTACGCATCGTTCGTGGAAGGATATCCGAACCCTCATCGAAGATTCCCCAATCACGGCGGGGGTAAAAAAACGGGCCCTGGATATTTTTACCCGGATTGCCCGGGCGGAAGCGGAGGTCCACGGCGTCCCCGAGGAAGATATCACCTTCCACGAAGTGGGCGCCCTGGATTCGATCATTGACATTGTAGGCTGCGCCGTTTGCCTGGATATGCTCAAACCGGACCGGATCACCTGCGGGGAGGTGGAACTGGGAAGCGGGACGGTTACCTGCGCCCATGGGGTACTGCCGGTTCCCGCCCCGGCAACCCTGATCCTCTGCCGGGGTATGCCGGTAAAAACCGGCGGCTTCCCCGCGGAAATGACCACCCCCACCGGGGCGGCGATCCTCGCGGCTTCGGTGGATGAGTTTATCGGCGCCGGTAGTTTCCGGGAAATTAAAACCGGTTACGGCATAGGGACCAGGAGGATGGAAAGGCCCAATCTGCTCCGGGTTTCCCTGCGGGAGGAGGCCGACGTTCCCCCCCAGGGGGAGGGGGACTGGCGGATCGAAAAATTAGTTTTGATGGAGGCCAATATCGACGACATGAGCGGCGAAGCCCTGGGGTTTCTTATGGAAAACCTCTTTGCCGCCGGAGCCCTGGACGTTACTTTTACCCCGGTGGTAATGAAAAAATCCCGTCCCGGAACCGTTGTTTCCGTCCTTTGTCCCCCCCTCAAATTAAATACCCTCCGGGAACTTATGTTCAAAAAATCCGCCACCATAGGGTTTCGGGAAACCGAAGCGCACCGCCTCTCCCTTCGGCGGGAGGAGGATACCCTGGGGGGGGAATGGGGGGATGTCCGCCGCAAACGGGTGTTTTATGGGGATAAGCCCCTGCGGTCAAAGCTGGAATACGAGGACCGGGCCCGGATAGCCCGGGAACGGGGAATTTCCCTGGAAGAAGCGGAGGATCTTGTCCTGAGGGTGATCCCCGGAAAGGAAAAGGAAGGGTCCTATGGCGGATGAAGATATAGAGGGGATCCTCCAATCCGTCCGGGAGGGGACCCTCTCGGTTGAGGAGGGGAAGGCCCGGATCCGTTCCCGCTATACGGATGATTTAGGATTTGCCCTGATCGATACCCGCCGGGAGGAACGTACCGGCTATCCCGAGGTGGTTTTTTGCGCGGGGAAACAACAGGAACATGCCTTGGCCATCATAGGACGGATGCGGGAACGGGGCATCCCGGTATTGGGAACCAAGGCGGGGCCGGAACTGGCGGAAGCGGTCCGGGCCCGGTTTCCGGAGGCGGCCTACGATGAACTGGCCCGGATACTAACCCTGGGCGCCCCAATGGGGGAGGGGACCGGCCTTGTGGCGGTGGCGGCCGCGGGAACCTCGGACCTGCCCGCGGCAAAAGAAGCCGCCCTTACCGCGGAGTTTTTCGGCAGCCGGGTGGAACTCATCGCCGACGTGGGGGTATCGGGGATCCACCGCCTCTTTTCCCGGCTCCCGAATATCAGGAAGGCCCGGGTGATCATCGCCGTGGCGGGCATGGAAGGAGCCCTGGCGGGGGTTATCGCGGGACTGGTTAAGGTCCCGGTGATCGCCCTGCCCACCAGCGTGGGCTACGGCGCTTCCTTTGGGGGGCTTTCCGCACTGCTGGGGATGCTCACTTCCTGCGCTCCGGGGATATCCGTGGTGAACATTGATAACGGGTTTGGCGCCGGGTATCAGGCCAATCTCATAAACCGCCTGGGTTCATCCTGATGGACCGGGAACCGATGACGGAAAGGCGGTCCAAGGCCGCCTTTGTGGCGGTGGTGGGCCGGCCTTCGGTGGGGAAATCCACCCTGGTTAACCTTCTCTGCGGAAATAAAGTTGCCATCGTAAGCCCCGTTCCCCAGACCACGCGGAACGCAATCCGGGGCATTATCAACCGCCCCCAGGGACAGTTGGTTTTTGTGGATACCCCGGGAATGCATGTTTCGGAAAAAAAGCTCAACCGGCGGCTCTTGGATGTGGCGAACCGTTCGGTGGAAGAATCGGAACTGGTCCTCTATGTATTGGACGCTTCCCGGGTCCCCGGCGCGGAGGAAGAAGCCGTTGCCGGCCGGCTGAGTTCCCCCTCCTGTATGGAACGAACCCTGGCGGTGATAAATAAAATGGACGCCCCGGGGGCGGATTTTCAACGGATCCGTAATTTTATCGAACAGAAGCTGCCCCGTTTAAGCCCCGCCCGGTATTTTCAGGTTTCGGCCCTTAAAAACGAGGGGGTTGAGGCGGTGGTGGACTGTCTTTTCGATATAGCCCCCCCGGGGGAACCCTTTTATCCGGAAGAATATTATACCGACCAGGACGTGTCCTTCCGGATTGCCGAAATTATCCGGGAAAAGGCCATCAACCATCTGCGTCAGGAACTTCCCCATTCCATTTATGTGGAAGTGGCGGATACGGAACTGATCGAGGGGGAAAAACGACTTTGGGTACGGGCTTTTATCCTGACCGAGCGGGAATCCCAAAAAGGTATGGTGATAGGCAAGGGGGGGGAAGTGATCAAGGCCATAGGCACGGAGGCCCGGAAAGACCTCAACCGGATCTTCGATTGGAAGGTAGATCTGGACCTCCGGGTCAAAACCGCTAAGGACTGGCGTCATAACGATCACCTCCTCCGGCGCATCATCGACCGCTAGATACCCCCCAAGGGGTTTCAGGCCCCCGGAACGCGGCCTCCTGAGAATGAACGCCTCCCTCCTTCGCCCGCCAAGGGCAGGTGAGAGGGGAGCGGCCCCTGGGAACGCGCGGCTCCCTCTTTCGCCCGCTAGGGGTAGGCGAGGGGGGAGCGGCCCTCTCTCCCTGCCGCCCCGCTCCGGGGGCCTGAAACCCATTGGTGGGCGGTCCCCTTCCCCCGCTATTCCCTATGCGGTATACTGTTTTATCATGGACGGAAGTCAAAAATTTTCGGTTTCGGAGCTGACCGAACGGATTCGTCAGAACCTTGAGGGGGCCTTTACCTATATAACCGTGGAGGGGGAGTTGTCCAATTTCCGGCCTTCCAGTACGGGGCATCTCTATTTTACCCTAAAAGATGCGGGGGCATCAATTTCGGCGGTGATGTTCAAGAACCGGCTCCGATATCTTTCTTTTGAACCCAAGGACGGGATGCTCCTGCGGGTCCGGGGGAGTGTTTCGGTTTATGCCCAGCGGGGAACTTATCAGATAATATGCGAAGAAATCGAAGATGCCGGCGCCGGAGTTCTGCTGGCCCTACTGGAAAAGCGGAAACGGCAGTTTGCCGCGGAAGGGCTTTTTGATGAGGCCCGGAAAAGGCCCATCCCCCGTTTTCCTGAAACCGTGGGGGTGGTGAGTTCCCCCACCGGCGCGGCGGTACGGGACATCCTCAATATCCTCTCCCGCCGGGCCGGGGGAATCCGGGTTATTATCCTCCCCGCCCCGGTACAGGGGAACGAGGCCGGGGCCATTATTGCCCGGCGGATCGAGCAGGCAAACCGGTGGCATTTAGGGGAGGTGCTTATCATCGGCCGGGGAGGGGGGTCCCTGGAAGACCTCTTGCCCTTTTCCGAGGATGCCGTGGTCAGGGCGGTAGCGGCTTCGGAGATTCCCATTATCAGCGCGGTGGGTCATGAAATTGACTGGGCCCTTTCGGATTTTGCCGCGGACCTCCGGGCGCCTACCCCGTCGGCCGCGGCGGAACTGGTGAGCGCCCACCGGCAGGAAACCCTGGGCTGGGTGCGGGAACAGGGGAAACTCTTTCACCGGACCATGGTCTCCCGGATTGACCGGGGCAGACTCCTTACAAGGCCCTTCAACATGGAAGACCTGGAATACCGGTTCCGGTCCATCCTGCAGCCCCGGTTGGTACGGTTTGACGACGCCAAAGAAAAGCTCCTGCAATGCCTTTCGGAACGGCTCTCTTTCCTGCGCCGGCGGTTGGAGCTTGCCCTGACGGGGCTTGAGGCGGGGAGTCCCCGGGCGATCCTGGAACGGGGATTTTCGGTGGTTATTAATGAAGAAACCGGGAAAATTCTCCGCCTTCCGGAGGATACAAAACCCGGAGACCGGCTGTGCATACGCCCCCTCCGGGGCCTTATCGGCGCCCGGACCGAAAGGGTCTCATCCTCAACCGAACCGTAACATGGACGCCAAAATAGCCCTGCGGAAGACCAGCCTAGTGGATTATCCCGGAAAGGTGGCGGCAGTGTTTTTTTTTCCGGGATGTAACCTCCGCTGCCCCTGGTGCCACAACCGGGAACTCCTGGAGGCCCCCGGTTCCGGGGAGGAGCTTGTTACCCTGGAAGAAGCCCGGGAACACCTTGTAAAACGCCGATCCGTCCTGGGGGGAGTGGTATTAAGCGGGGGGGAACCCACCCTATACCGGGATCTTCCTTCCCTGATCCGGTTTATCAAGGGCCTGGGGTTATCGGTAAAACTCGACACCAACGGTATGGCCGCCGCCTTCCTGGAAGAGCTCTTCAAACGCCGTGAAACCCGGCCCGATTATATCGCCCTGGACCTCAAACTGGCTCCTCCGCGTTATGGGACCCTCACCGGGGGATCGGGGCTCAAAGACCCCGGAGGGGAATTGGAAAAAAGCGCCGCCCTGATCCGGGCTTCCGGCATAGACCGGGAATTCCGTACCCTGGTGTTCCCCCGGGGCTTTATTACCGGAGGGGATATCCGGGCCCTGGCGCCCCTCGTCGATGATTCCCCCTGGTATTTCAGGTCCTTTATGCCGGGGAATTGTCTTGATCCGGCCTGGGACGGATTTAACTCCCCGGCCGCGGGGGAGGTGGAAGCCCTGGCGGATACCGCCCGTTCCCTGGGGAAAAACCCGGTGATCCCCCGCTGACCGGATTGTTCTTCCGCCCGCACAGGCCGTGGAGTTTAACCGGGTTACTTCAGTTCCTCGTCAAAACACACGGCGACCTTGCCGCAGTTTCCTTCCGCCATGAGTTTGTAGGCATCGGCTACCTTATCCAAGGGGAATCGGTGGGTGATGAGGTCTTCGGGGTGGATTTTCCACCGGACCAACTCTTCCACGAGGTTTTCCATGAGCCAGATACTGGTAACCCAGCTTCCGTATATGGTCTTTTGAGGGTGGATTATATCCGGGCTGGGGTTAAAGTGAACGGTTCCCCCTTCACCGACAAAGGCGATTTTTCCCCACTGCCGGGCGGCGCGGATGGCCGTGGCCCGGCCCGAGTCATTGGCGGAACAGTCGAAGGCCCGTTCCACCCCATGTCCACCGGTAAGGCTTTGAATCTCCTCCACGTTGGTATCCGCCGGGGTAAGAACCTTATCCACCAGATTGAGTTTTTTGGCCAATTCTATCCTGAGGGGATTCCCCTCAATACCATAAAGACGCTGGGCCCCCATGACCCGGCAAAGCATGAGGGTGGCGAGGCCCACAGGGCCAAGGCCGACCACCAGGACCGAATCGTTTCCGCTGACCCCTACCTTCTGTATGGCCTCATACACCGTACCGAACCCACAGGCAACCTGAGCGCCGTCGGCATAGGTCAATTCGTCGGGAAGCTCCACCAGATCCTTTTCATCGCAGAGGATGTATTCCGCCATACCCCCATCCCGCTGCCAGCCGTAGGCGGCCCTCAAAGGGGAGGAACAGGATATCATATACCCCATACGGCAATCGTGGCAGACCCCGCATCCTGAGATGTGATACACCACCACCCGGGAACCTTTCTTAAACCGCCGGATCCCCGGACCTTCCTCTACCACCTGACCGCAGGGTTCATGACCGGCAATAACTCCCTGGTACCCTTCAGGCCCCTTTCCCTGATGTTCCCGGTAAATGGCACGAATATCACTGCCGCAAATGGTAGACGCCTTGGTCTTAACCAATACCTGTCCCCATCCCGGGGTGGGGATGGGACAATCTTTAAGAACGGCGGTACTGTTTCCGGGTAGAAACGCCCCCTTCATGGTTCCCTGCATATAAAGCCTCCTTATAAGTATCTTGTGAGTCGCAAGTTCTCAAGCTAAAACAAAGATGAACCGGTAGAAAAACCTTACCGCTTGCGTTACGATGAAATTATCACACCACATCGGATGGCAAGAGGGGGCCTTTCTATGTTCCGGTTCATCAATGATATCTTAGAACA
>JAIRMO010000210.1 GCA_031258625.1 Spirochaetaceae bacterium
TCAACAGAATGTCACCAAGGCTATCCTGCGTTTGCGTCAACGGCTTGCCCAGGCAAACCGTATTCAGAGCCAGAAGTAGGAATAGCTTCGGTAACATTTTCTAAATGAGGCTTTTCGAGGCTTCGCCCCAGGAATTCCGAACACTCGTTTTAGGCCGGCCAATTGGGGTACTGTTTACTATTTGATATAGGAGTTATGATACGCTATATATGGGGCATGGGGTCAGACCCAGATGACAGATATGGTGTGCCATATATGGGGTATGGTATCGGGCCTGATACGATAGATATAGTGTATTGGATATAACGGAGGCATGTCCCGGAGTCAGACGCTGTTCCATACTTTCCGTTACCGTCAATCATAGTCATATAGTAGAGAGAAAGGGAAAAATTCCTTGAGAGAATAAAAAGACTTAAACCCAAAAAAGCTGAAGATTTACCTTGCCTGGCAGGGGGGATAGAGACAGTTCTAACACGGGATTAAGAACGCGCGAGGAAAAACCCCGCCTGTTTACCCCTGCGCTACCCCGCGGTACAACGGGAGCCCCGGATGCGCCCAAATTCACCGCTTTAATCGTGCCGGGATGCTAGCCTGCCAGATGTTCCAGGAGGATCTTGACCCCTATGGTGATAAGGACGAATCCCCCGACTCGTTCAGCCCATTTTCCAAGGAACCGGCCAATCCGCCTGCCGAAACCAAAGCCAATGAGGCACACCAAAAAGGTGATCCCCCCGATTAAGGCAGCGGAAGACCAGATCCCATGGCCCAGGATGTTAAAGGAAATCCCCACCGCCAGGGCATCGATACTGGTGGCCAGGGCAAGGGTCAAAAGGGGGCCAATCCTCCGAATGTCCCCGGCCTGTCCGGCGCCTCCGGGGGGATCGCCCCCTTCCCGGATTTTTTTGGGGGGGGCAAACCCCTCTTTAAGCATTTTTCCGCCGATAACGGCCAAAAGTCCAAAGGCGATCCAATGATCATAGGTCTCGATATAGACCCGGACGGTTTTACCCAAATACCAGCCCAATATGGGCATGACGAACTGAAAAAGGCCGAAAAGAAAGGCGGCCCGGACCATATAAAACCGCCGCAGCCCCTTGATACTGACCCCGGCGCTGAGGGATATGGCAAAGGCGTCCATGGAGAGGCTCAGGGCAATAAGAACAATAGAAAACATGGCGACTAACGTTTCGCCGCTACGACGGGCGGGGTCTGCTCCGGCCCCGATACCCAGGTAAAAAACAGCGGGATTTTATCAAGGAGAAGCTCCGTTTCTTCGGAAACGGCCCGGCCTTTCCCGGAAACAATATCGTGAAGGGTTTGGGCCGAACCGGGGAGTACCACCCGTATGGGGAGGGGGCTTTTCCCCTGGCTCCAGAGGATCAGGGTGTTTTGGCCGCCCTCGCCCCGAAAACAAAGGGCTTCCACTTCCCGGGGCAGAGCTTCCCGGACCGGAATTTCCGGCCGGTATTCGGCGCCGGCCAGATACCGGCCGCAGAGGGCATAGGCGGCGGCGCCTTTTTTGGGGGAATAATCGGGGTAGGCCAACCCAAAAAACGATTCCGAATTAAGGCGGTTGGGTTCTTTACCCCGGTTGTATGAATCGGCAAGGTCATACCAAAAGACGGTACGGGCCCCCCGGACCGCCAACCCCGTTAAGGTTTTTACGACATATTCGGGAAGCGCATCTTCCGCCACCCGGGTGGGGTAACAACCGCCGGTGGGATACCCGACTTCGGTAACCCAGATCTCTCCGGCATAGCCCTTTTCGGATAAAACCTGGGCAAAACGGTCATACAACTTCAAGGAACTTTCCGGATTTACCCCATAGGGATGAAAGGAGACGGCATCGGCGCCTTCCATGGCCCCGGCGTCGAACATATCCCGGATAAAGTTTTTTGGCGCCCAGGAAAAAGAACCCACCACAATTTTTGCCTGGGGATCAAGCTCCCGAATTTTCCCCAGGGCCGCTTTGGAAAGCTCAAAAAAGTCTTTTTTGGCGCCCCTCCAGAAAATCCAGTTCGGTTCGTTCCATATCTCATAGGCGTCGATCTCCCCTTGATACCGGCGGACCACTTCTTCCACATACCGGAGGTAGTGGGGCAGCCGTTCCGGGGTAATATTCCGCCGGCTTTTGTGTTCCCCGTAAATCCAGGGGGTATCATAGGCTAAAATGGCCAGAAGTTTTTTCCCCCTTTTTTTACCTTCCGCTACATATTCGTCAAAGGCGGAAAAATCCCACGCCCCCGGCTGGGGTTCTATATAGTTCCAATAAAAGGTTTTCCGCATCCATACCACCCCCAGCTCATCCAGAAATTCGTGTTCCCTGGGGAGCGGCCCCTGCCCGTTGTGGGGGATGATACCAAAAAGATCCGCCGGAATCCGCCGGGCGCTGCCGGTAGAAAAAGACGGGGTAACACAGGACGCAAAAAACACAAAAACGCCAAAAACCAGGGGAATAAGGCGGTTCTTCATAGGATCTCCATTTATAATACCGGCGGGGCATGTACCCTTCACATACAATCATAGGGAGGTTTTTATAAATTTTCAACCGGTACTGTAACGGATGCAGGATAAACGCATAGAATCGTCTGCCGCCTGTTTACCGCTATCACAGCAGGGGAAAAGGCTCCTGCGGGAAACGCGCAAGGGATTGAAGCGGAAATACCGTAAGGAATTGGAGCGGAAAGCCCGGTTTCCGGTGCTTTGCGCCG
>JAIRMO010000170.1 GCA_031258625.1 Spirochaetaceae bacterium
CCGCTATCACAGCAGGGGAAAAGGCTCCTGCGGGAAACGCGCAAGGGATTGAAGCGGAAATACCGTAAGGAATTGGAGCGGAAAGCCCGGTTTCCGGTGCTTTGCGCCGGAAATGCGCCTAAAAGAGGAGGATGCGAATTTCTATGCGTTTATCCTGAGGGGGGGGGCCCGGGATAAACGTAAAAAAAGTATTGACGGGAGCCCCCAGAGGGGGTACAGTAACATAAGGGCCCATATTATATAGAATATAAGGAAGCGGAAGATGACCTATAGTATCGCCATGGCCGGCAAGGGGGGGACCGGTAAAACCACCCTCTGTGGTTTGTTTATCAATCACCTGGTCAAGACGGGGAAGGGGCCGATCCTGGCGGTGGATGCCGACGCCAATTCCAACCTCAACGAAGTGCTGGGGGTGGAACGGCCGGTTACCCTGGGGGATATCCGGGAGGAGCTGGCCCGGGCGGAAATAGACGAAAAAAGCCCCATTCCCGTGGGAATGACCAAACAGGAATACGTCAACTTTCGATTCGGTTCCGCCCTGGTGGAAGAAGCCAGTTACGATATGTTGGTCATGGGACGAAGCCAGGGGAAGGGCTGTTATTGTTTTGTCAACGACGTACTCCGGGAGCAGTTAAAAAAATACTATGCCCATTACAACTATCTGGTGGTGGATAACGAGGCCGGGCTGGAACACATCAGCCGGGGCATACTTCCGCCGGTGGATCTTATCCTCCTCGTGAGTGATTGTTCCCGGCGGGGTATCCAGGCGGCGGGCAGGATAGCCGGGATGATCCGGGATCTGGACCTCAAGGTGGACAAGGTCAGGCTCATCGTAAATCGCGCTCCCGGGGGAAAGGTGGACCCCGGCATACAGGAGGAGATCGCCGCCCAGGACCTTTTCCTCATTGGGGTTATCCCCCAGGACGAGGGGGTCTACCAATACGACGCGGCGGGCAAGCCCCTGATTAACCTGCCGGAAACATCCCCGGTCAAACAGGGCCTGGGGGAGATAATCAAAAAATTGGAGTTATCGGGGCTTTCCTAAAACGTTAGTTTTGGGAAAGCCCGGTCAGACTCCGTGACTATCAAGGGGTTTGAAACCCCCAGGTTTTTAACCCCCGGGGTTTCAAACCGCCGTTGCCGGTAAAGCTCAATTCGTTTTTACGGGCCTTCATGAAGAAGGCTAGAAAATCAAGAGATTTGGAGGGAGACCATGGGCGCTTTAACGGATCTAATCTACACGGGCGCGAACGCCGTAGCGGGCCTAACCGAAGGGGCCGTCAAAACCGCGATTGAAAAATATGGGCCGGACAAGGAAATCGCCTTTCCCGACACGGCCTACTTCTTCCCGGCTATTTTTACCGCTACCGGGGTAAAAGTGGAAAAACTGGAAACCCTCACCGCCTGCGTGGGGGTACTGAAAAGCCTTATCTCCGGCAAGGAGGACCTGGGGGAAGCCTTAAACGCGGGCCTTGCCACCGCGGTGGGGGCGGAGATCATCGAGGGCCTTAAATACCTGGAGCCGGATCCCTACGGCAAAGAACCGGGGATTGGGTTTGTCCCGGACCCCGTCATCCGTTCCCTGGGGGTGCCCCTGGTTACCGGGGATATTCCCGGGGTGGCGGTGGTATTGGGGGAGGCGGCGGATCCCGCCTCGGTGGTAAAGGTGGTAAAGGACTACCAGAGTAAGGGGCTCCTTACCTTCCTCGTGGGCAAGGTCATCGATCAGGTAAGCGCCGGGGGGGTCAAGATGGGCCTGGAATTCCGGGTGGTGCCCCTGGGGTATGACGTAACCTCGGTGATCCATGTGGTAACCGTGGCCATCCGGGCGGCGTTGATCTTCGGCAATATCAAAGAGGGGGATCTGCCGGGACTTTTGGCCTATACCAAGGAACGGGTGCCCGCCTTTGTGAACACCTTCGGCCCCCTGAACGAGGTGGTGGTCGCCGCGGGCGCCGGGGCCATAGCCCTGGGTTTCCCCGTTGTCGTGGATCAGGATATCGGTGATTTGCAGATCCCGGGCGCCCTGGAATCGGTTACGGATTACGAGCGGACCGTAAAACGCTCCCTGGAACTGCGGAACATCAAGATCAAGGTAAAGGAGATTTCCATTCCCGTGGCCTTTGCCGCGGCCTTTGAGGGGGAGATCATCCGCAAAAACGATATGTACGCTGAATTCGCTTCGGACAAGAACCCCGCCTGCGAACTGGTTACCATGAAAGACGCCGCCGCCATTGAGGACCATAAAATCACCATCGTCGGCTCCGATATCGACAGCGGCGCCCCTCCGGTTAATCTGCCCCTGGCGGTGTATGTGGAAGTGGCCGGGACCAAGATGCGGACCGACTTTGAACCGGTTCTGGAACGAAAGATCCACCACTGGTTCAACTACATCGAAGGGGTCATGCACACGGGGCAGCGAAACCTCCTGCGGGTCCGGATCGGCAAGGAAGCCTACGAAAAGGGCCTGCGCCTTAAAGACCTGGGGGAAGTGATTTATGTGATGCTCATGGATGAATTCGGGACGGTGGTGGATAAATGCCAGATAACCCTGTTCACCGATACCAACCGGGTCAAGGAGATCCTGGAAAAAGAGGCCCTCCCCAAATACGAGGCCCGGGACTCCCGGCTGGCCTCCATGACCGATGAAAGCGTGGACACCTTCTACACCTGTATCCTCTGCCAGTCCTTTGCCCCGGCCCATTGCTGCGTGGTTACCCCGGAACGGCTGGGGCTCTGCGGCGCCGTTTCCTGGCTGGACGCCAACGCCACCAAGGAACTCACCCCCACCGGACCCTGCCAGCCCATCCCCAAGGAAGGGCTGCTGGATGAAAAGAAAGGGGTCTATGAATCGGTGAATAAGACGGTACAGGAGGCGACCCACGGCGCGGTGGAAAAGGTAACCCTCTATTCCCTTATGGAAGATCCCATGACCAGTTGCGGCTGCTTCGAGTGTATCTGCGGGATCCTCCCCGAGGCAAACGGCGTGGTGGTGGTCAACCGGGAATACAAGGGCATCACCCCCACGGGGATGACCTTCGGCGAACTGGCCTCCATGACCGGCGGCGGCGTACAGACCCCGGGCTTTATGGGCCACGGACGGCATTTTATCGCCTCCAAGAAATTCGTCAGCGCCGAAGGGGGGGTAACCCGGATCGTCTGGATGCCCAAAGAGCTCAAGGACGACGTGGCGCCCCGGCTGAACAAGACCGCCAAGGCTCTCTACAACATTGATAATTTTGCGGACATGATCTGCGACGAGACCATAGCCACCGAATCGGAGGCGGTGATCTCCTTCTTGCAGGAAAAAAACCATCCCTCCTTTGCCATGGAGGCGATTATGTAGGCAAAATACCGGTAAACACCGGGGCATAAAAAGAGCGGCCAACCGGGTTTGTGGATACGCAAGGCGTTTCCCCCCGGTTGGTTTTTTGTTTTTAAAAAAACCTATGCTAGTTGCGGTTCCACAGGAGGAATTTATAGCCCAAGGATACGGAGATCCGGTCCCGGGCATACGGAAGACGCAGGGAATTTTGAATGCTCGTTATTCCAAAATCCCTGCCGTAACGCCCGTCCAGAAGGATCTTTCCCGGCCCCAGGGGAAACCCGATATCTAACCCGAGTATAAAACCAACGGGCGGATCTATTTTGATGGCAAAGGTTCCCGCTTCCACATTGGATTGTATCCGGGCGTTCCCCAGGGGTATCGTCGCATAGGGACCGGCATAGAAGGATAGGTTAAAGGCCCCAAACTCAAGGGGAACCTTGAGCAAGAGAGGGAAGGTCAGGAACAGGGAATTAACCTCGTCGACGACGGCGGTGTTCTGCGCTACCTTGAGCGCGTTAAAAATATCGGCGTTAAAAACCGCCTCCGCCTGGAGGCCGAAGAAACGGAACACCCTAAAATCCACAAGAAGGGCGGCTTCATAGCTAAAACTTTGACTCTTGTCGCCCTCATAACCCCCGGTCCTCTGGATGATGGAATAGGTATTAAAGGACGCTCCTCCCCGGAGACCCGCGTGGAGTTCCCCCCGGAAAAGACGCTTCTTTTCCACATCGACATCTTTTGGGAGAACGGTTTCGGAAACGGTTTCCGCGGTGGTCTCGGCGGCGAGCGCCACCGCGGTCTCGCTCATTTCTTCCGCCGTGGCGGCGGGCTCGTCCCTGGGAATCTGGGAGAAAATCCAATTCACCAACGGGGACATATACATCACGGCTTCTTCGTAATCTTCGCTCACCAGCTCATCGGTATACACCAGCCTTCCTGTTTCGGAATTCCACAACCACATCTGAAAATGCTGTAGATTCTCGACATCAAAGTAAGATTCCCCGGTCAGGACGTATTTTGAGGCCCCCAGGAATCTCGATTCCGGCGGCTCATCGGGGCGCAACTCAAGAATTTCCGGGTACAAGAATACCGATACCTCCTGGGGAGCGACATCCTCCCGCTTAACCATTTCCGAAAGAACCGCGTCGTAAAGCTGAGTGGTATTTGACGGATCGTCGGAACCTGAAAACGGCATGATCGCCACTTCCATCACGGTATTGGCGGGTACGGTTTGGGCGTTTCCTCCATAAGGTGTCAGGAATAAAAAAACTATCACCAAAAAAAGAAATCCTGAGTTTTGTTGAAGTTTTTTTTTGTTAATGTTAAAATGAGGATGGCTCATATCGGCCAGGTTATTAATAAAAGACGGCCGCCACGGCAGCTATCCTGAAATTTGAATATGTTTTTTACCGTACCCAGGGGGATACCAATAAAAAAAAACTCACTTTTATCCATAGATAATACTATAATAAATAATTCTTTAGAATGTCAAATGTTTTATTAATTAATAGCGAAATTTTCGATAAAACCGGGCTTTAGGAAGACCCCCTGGCCCCGGAAAACCGTACCGGGGGGAACCGTTATTTGCCCGGCCGACAAGCGCCCGATAAATGCACGTTGCAGCGGCACGCAGTAGCGTGTTGACGAAACAAGGCGCCACGGCGTAGGCCAAATAAAGGCCGCTGTTTAGGCCAAGGTATCGGGCCGCCTCCCGGAACTTCTTTTAGGCGTCTTTTCCCTTGTGCCTATTTAAACTGAGAATTACCGGGATTTTTCTCCGGCTAATCTGGTAAAGATCGGGATGGTATGGTATACTAGACCCCTATGAACCTGTTCAGCTTGATTCCGGGCAATTTCTTTTCCCTCCTTTCATCGGGAAACCGGGAGATTTATTTTGACGCCCTCATGCTGCTCAACGATTTTCTTAAAAACGATCTTGTCATACGGGTCGATGATTATATTTCATCCCTCATTGCGCTTATCGAAGACCGGGTGTTTATCCCCGAGGCGGAGGATGAAACGCCGGATCTGCCCGAAGCGGCGGAGGGGGCAGGGGGGCTGACGCCGAATGTCAAAGCCCGGCTTATCCTGAACCGGTTCATAAAAACCGGCTGGGTTGACAAAGAGGAAATGGACGGAACCTTTGCCGAGATCATCACCCCCCGGGATTACGCCATCCGGGTGATGCGGCTTCTGGATGAGCTTCGGGATGAGAGCGTCCACGAGTACAATTCCCTGGTTTACTCAACCTATTCGGCCCTCAAACAGGCGGCGCAGGAAGGGCCCCGGGAAATGTTTGACGCCCTCCTCACCGCCAGGCGGAATACGGAACAGCTCACCTATGAACTGAAAACCTTCTATCATAATATCCGCGGTTACCTGAAACGGATCCAGATGCAGAGCAGCGTAAACGAACTTTTGGAAAGCCATTTTGAAAAATTCAAACCCCTGGCCGACCGGATATATCATCCGATTAAAACCATGGATTCCATTCACCGGTACCGGGCCCCGGTGCGGGAGGTTCTCTCAAACATTCGGGAAAACGGAGAACTTATTTCGGGGATGTTGAAACGGGCCATGGAGGTGCGGAAATACGAGTCCGAGGATGAGGCGGGAGAGGAAATTCTTTTCGCCATCCATTATACGATGGATGTATACGAAAATCTGGGAAACACCACGGACGAGATCGACCGGCGTTACCATACCTATGTAAAAAACTCTGTTGATAAAATGACCTACATGATGTCGGCGGATCAGAGCGTCAAGGGGAAACTCCTGGACCTTCTTAAAGCCTACGGAAAAGCTTCGGGGGCGGAGCGGGACCGGATTGGCGATATGCTTGAGGCGAATATCAGCGTTAACCGCCAGTATTTTCTGGACGGCGAATCCTTCTTTCATAAAAACGTCCTGAGCCGCAGGCTGAATGAGGGGGTTCTGGAAATAGCCGACCGGGGAGATTTTGCGGACGGCGCGCTGGAGCGGCTTGCGGGGGAATTGAAAAACACATACTCCCTGGACCGGATACGCGGTTTTGTGGAGGGGCTTTTTTCCACCGCAGCCCGGGATTCTGCGGGAGAGGCCGTAGTTGAAAGCGAACATATTCCTATTGAGGATGACGCCGACTTTGTACTGCTCATCCTGGCCCTTATCCGCTGCCGGGAACGGGGAATGGGCTATACGGTAAAACTGCAAGAAGGCAGAATTGAACGGAACGGATACCGCATCCCCAGAATGAAGTTCCGCAAAAAAGACGGAAAAGATCATGCTTGACGAACTATACGGAAAACTCAACAGCAGCGAGAAAGAGGATTTTCGCAGGCTGACAAATTACCTCCTTTCCCATACCTATCTGGTGCGTCATGAATACCAGCCTTCCCAGCAAATGACCCTGCCCAACCGGGATTACCAGATCGTGTCCCGGCTCTTCCCCGTATTTCAGGAGTACTTTGAACTTTCGGGCTGGCGTCTTGAAAAGGACGACCATTACGGGATCATATCCCTTTCCAATACCTACGCCCATAACCGCCTGCAGCTTAACCGTTTTACCACTATCTTCCTCTATGTCTGCCGGCTGATTTATGAGGAAGACCGGGAAGAAGTGTCCGGTACGTTTCACATGGTCAAAACCAGTACCCAGGAGGTAATCGGAAAAATGAATACCCTGGAACTCCTGGAAAAAAGGCGGACCACCCAAAAAGAACGGATCGACGCCCAGCGTACCCTGGCTCATTTTAATATTATCCGGAAAATGGAGACCTCCCCATGGGACGGAGACGGGAACCTGATCCTCATCCTCCCCTCGGTGCTTTCAATCATTCCCAACTGTAATATTAATACCATGAAAGCCGAATTGGAGGAATTTAAAATAACCGGGGCGGAAAATCAGAAAGAACCGGAAACCGGAGGATAATCGTTGCCATGAAACTGATGAAGAAGCTCCTCCTTATCCATTGGCATTACTTTATCCAAACCGCGATTGAATTTGAAAAGATAAATTTCCTTACCGGAAAAAACGCGTCGGGTAAGTCCACGATCATCGACGCCATGCAGGTGCTGTTCTTAGGGGATACTTCGGGAACTTTTTTTAACAAGGCCGCCAGCGGGAGGAACAGCCGGACCTTGAAGGGGTATCTCCTGGGCGAATTGGGGGACGATGAAGAGGCGGGGTTCAAAACCCTGCGGAACGGGCGGTTTACCAGTTTTATCGTCCTGGAATTTTTTGATGATGAGCGGAACGCCTTTTTTACCGCCGGCTGCTGTTTTGACGTTTATTCCGAAAACGATCTGCAGCGGATGTTTTTCCGTTTTAACGGCCCCATGCCGGATCACCAATTTGTGGTGAACCGGAAACCCATGGACATTGCCGCAGTCCGCGCGTTTATTCGGGAACAGTACGGCCAGAACGGCCTTACCACCGACACCAACCAGGTTTTCAGGCAGGATTTTTACGGCAAGCTGGGAGGACTTCAGACCCGGTTCGGCCAGCTCCTCAAAAAGGCGGTGTCCTTCGATCCCAATGTGGATATACAGAAGTTCATCTCCGAGTTTGTCTGCGATACCCGGGAGCCGGTGAATGTTGAGGACCTGCAGGATAATATCCGCAATTATACCCAGCTTGAGGATGAGGAGGCGATGCTCCGGGAACGGCTGGAACAACTCAAAGAAATTATCAGCGCCTGGGAAAGTTACGACGGTCAACGCCGCAATGAAACGCTGTACGCCTACCTTATCGCTCGTTCCCGGCGGGATATAAAAATCGCCGCCATCGAAAATCAGCGTGAACAGAGCGGGAAGCTCGCCATGGGCATACAAAAGACAAGCGCCGTCATCGAGGAGGGAAGCGCCCGGCTTGAAACGCTGCGGGAGGAGGAGGGTGAACTGCGGCGGCAGCTTCTGGACAACAAGACCGCCCAATTCGTGGAATATCTGGAAAAACAGATTCGGGAGCGGGAAGACGAAAGGAATATTATAGAAGAAACATTCAACGCTATCTCCCGGAAATTCGGAGAGATGCGGGGATCGTGGATTTCCGTTGCGGAACCCCTGGCTTTGGAGAACGAAACCGCCGCGAAAACCATCGATCCCGCCCTCTCCCAGCGCATAATCAATATACGCGGCGAGGCCCGGAACTTCGCCGCCGCCCTGAAACCAATCGAGCCTTCCGATCCTCGGGCCGTCACGGCTTGGGGAACGGAGGAATTCCGTTCCTTGGTAACCAAGGCGGACAGCATTCGCATCAACGCGGGGGTTCTGCTCAGACACATCAACGAGGAGCGGGAGAACCTTCAACGGCGGCGGACGGATCTGCGGGAACAGCAGCGTTCCCTGGAAAAAGGCATATACCCCTTCCCCCGGGACGCCCTGGACCTAAAGGAAATTATCGCGGAAGGGCTGCGGATTAAGACCGGACAGGCCGTCCCGGTGCTTATCCTGGCGGAAGCGGCGGAGATCCCCGATCCGCGCTGGCGTAACGTCATAGAAGCGTACCTCAGCACCCAAAAGTTCTATCTGATTGTTCCCCCGGAACATTTTACCGCCGCCCTCCGGGTATACAACGCCATTAAACATGAACGGCGGGTCTACCGGACCGGCATCGTGGACATCGAAAAAATCGAAAACCTTAATCCCCGGGCGGAACCGGGAAGCCTGGCGGAGGAACTTTCCACGGAGAATCCCCTGGCGCGGCTTTTCCTGGATTATGCCCTGGGCCGGGTGATGAAATGCGAAAACGCCGATGATCTGCGCCGTTTCAGGACCGCCCTTACCAGCGACGGGATGCTCTACCAGGGCTTTGTACTCCAGGCGATAGATCCCGAGCGGTGGGCCCGGCCCGCCATAGGCAAAGAGGCGGTCCGCCGGCGTCTTGAGGCCGTAAAACAGGAACTGGAACGGCTGGAGGAAGGGCTTTCCGCCCTAGACGGATTCCGGGATATGGTTAAGCCGGTAAGCGTCATTTCCTTGCCCGGAGACGAGGAACCGGCGCGGCTTATCGCCGCGGCGGAAGGCGTACAGCGTATCCCTCAGTTGGAAGAAGACATCGCCGGCCTGCGGCGGGACCTGGCCGCCGTGGACCGAAGCGCCATAACCGCTTTGAGGGAACGGGTGGATTTCCTGGACCGGGAGATAAAGGCCGAGGATCAACGGCTTATAAAACTGAGGGATCAAAACAGTACCGACAAAGAAAAACTGCGGCGCATTGAAGAAGAAGACATTCCGAAACTCAAAGATGATCTTGACGGAATGGAAAGGGATATGGCGCAAAACTACAACGCCGAATGGATTGAAACCACGGGGGATCCCCGATATCAGCGGGAACTGCGGGAACGGGACAACCCCGCGGCCATAGAGCAGGCCTTTCCCCGGGAACTTACCCGGTCCAAAAATGCGAAGGATGAGTTTTGGGGCAGCCTCAGAGAGCTCAGGCGGCAATACAACGAAAAGTATAAAATGGGCTACGATACGGCCGCTCCGGACAACGAAGCCTTTGATAACGCCTGGCTTGAATTAAGCGAGAACAGGCTTCCCGAATACCGGACAAAAATTGAGGACGCCCGGAACAAAGCCTATGAACAGTTCAGGGAAGATTTTTTAAGCCGCCTCCAGAGTAACATCCATGACGCGAAACAGCGGATAGACGAACTCAACAGCGCCCTGGGGAGGAGTTCCTTCGGAGAGGACACGTACCGCTTCAGGATCGTCCCCAACCCCGACTACAAACGGTACTACGACATGATCACCGATCCCATGCTCCTTGAGGGGGGCTACAATCTGCTTTCAGGACAATACAACGACAAATACAAAGAGGAAATCAGGGACCTTTTTGCCCTCATTACCAACGAGGGAGAGGGCAGGCGGGGAGAAAACCGGGACGATTATGAAAAACGGGTCAGGACTTTTACCGACTACCGCACCTACCTGTCCTTCGATCTTGAGGTTATCAACCCCGCGGGTGAATCCCAGCGGCTTTCAAAAACCTTCGGCAAGAAATCCGGCGGCGAAACCCAGACGCCCTTCTACATCGCCGTACTGGCGTCCTTTGCCCAGCTCTACCGGATAGGCCGGGACAAGAAGGCCAACACCGCCCGGATCATCATCTTTGACGAAGCCTTTTCCAAGATGGACAGCGAACGCATCATCAGCAGTATCCGGCTTTTGAGGCAGTTTGACTTTCAGGTCATCCTGTCCGCGCCCTTTGACAAGGTTGCGGATATCGGCCTCCTCGTGGACCGGAATCTTTGTGTTATCAGGGAAGAAAAACAAGCCATGGTATGCGATTTTGATCCGCGAAAAATTGAAAGCCTTGAGGAGCTCCATGCCCGGGGGTAAATATGAGGAGGAAATCCTTTCCCTTCTCCTGGACAAATACGAGGCCGGAAGTTATTTCAAGAGGGGCGTCAAACCCACCCGGCGGATCACGCTCAAATTCTACGACGGCGGCGCATCGGACTATCCCGCTTATGATATTGAAAAGCCGGAACAGCGGGAGCGGATAAACCGGGCTGTCCTGGCCTTGAGCGAGGGCGCCTTGATCTTTTATGAGTGGATGAAAGGAGAAGCGGGCCATTTTGTTGCCCGGGTATGGCTCAATCTTGAAACTATAGACAAAGCCTATGCGTTTCTTGACCGGCGGCCCGCAAACGACATCGCCGACGAGATATGCCTTGAGATCCTTGATGTCCTGGACGGGATCAAAAACGGATGGATCCGGCGTTTTCTTGAAGAAAGTTACGGGGCGATCTCCCGCCGCCGCGCTGCCGGGCGGGGCGGACCGGGGAACCGTATACCCGGCAGCCGGGAAGAACGGCAGGACCTGTTCCGGGTTCTCCGCTTTGTCGATTCCCTGGGGGAAACGGAAATGCTGGAACGGGTATTCTCGATACGCTGTTTCGGGGATTCAAAAAAGTTTGAGACCGGCGTAAAAAAACGGCTCCTGGACATTGTCCGGCGTTACGCCGACTGGGATGACGAGACAAGGGAAGATGAACTCCTCCGTTTCGCCGGAATAGTCCGGTACCCCCAGCAGTTTGAATTTCGCGGCCCCCTCTCCATCAGTTTTGATCCTGCCCCGAGCCGGGGCGGGGCGGCCGCCCGACAGTCCCTTGACTTTTCCCCCCTTGTCCATGGGGCGTCCCTCAACTCCCTGGATCTCAGGCGGGGAACACTCCGCCTTACCCCGGAAGTCAGCCGGGTTCTTACCATAGAGAATCAGGCGAACTATGTTGATTATCTTCACCGTCAAAACAATGAAAACGAACTCGTGGTATACCACGGCGGCCAGTTCAGCCCGGCCAAAGGACTGTTCTTCAAGGCCGTTGCCGCGGCCATGCCGGAGCATTGCCCCTGGTATCACTGGGGGGACATTGACTACGGCGGCTTTTCCATGCTGGCCCGGCTGCGCCGGGAAATCAAGCCCGGTGTCTTTCCCTATCGCATGAACGGGGAGGAGCTTATCCGCCATGCCGCTTTTACCGTCCCGGTAACGGATCCCTATCTTGAAAAACTCCGGAATCTCATGAAACAGGAAGAACTGCGGGACTGTTTCCCCTGCCTCGAATACATGGTCAAACACCGCCTAAGGCTGGAACAGGAAGCCCTGCTTTCTTCCGGTTTAGATTGAAGGAGCCTTTTTTTAAACTTTGAATTACCGGGGGACAGACCCGCGCGAATCCAGGTACATCCGGGGGACCCGTTTGTTGATATTGCAGGTAATTTCGTAGGGGATGGTTCCCAGGGCGGCGGCCATCTCCGCGGCGGTTACGGTTCCGGGGCCGAAGATCGTTACCTCTTCCCAGCGGCGAATATCCGGGTCCGGCCCCAGGTCGGCCATACATTGATCCATACAGATCCGCCCCACCAGGGGGTACCTGGCCCCCTTGATGGTTACCGGAAACTTGCCGCTTAAACCCCGGAAAAGCCCGTCGGCATAACCCACGGGGAGGGTGGCAAGCACCGTATCCCGGGGGGCGGTCCAGGTTCTCCCGTAGGAGACGGCCTCCCCCTGTTTCACCTTTTTCATAAACATCACCCGGGTAAGGAATTCCATCACCGGCGTTACCTCCGGCGCCCCCGGCCCGGGGCTGTACCCGTAGAGGAGGATCCCCGGCCTGACCATATCGAACCAGGAATCTTCATGAAAAACCACCCCCCCGGAATTGGCCCCGTGGAGAATCCCCGGATCAAACCCCGCCCGGCGGATCCCCTCCACCCCTTCCCGGAACCGGGCAAGCTGTTTTTTGGTATAGGCCGCATCCTCCGGGGCGGAAGAGTCCGCCACCGCCAGATGGGTTGCCGTACCCCCCAGGGTCAGGTGCTTTTCCCGGACGATACAGGCGGCCATCTCCGCGGCTTCCCCGGGAGAACAGCCCTGACGGCCCATGCCGGTATCGATTTTGAGGTGAACCTCTAGGGTTTTCCCCGCGTTTTTGGCGGCCCCGGCGGCTTCCCGGATAAAATCCCGGTCCGCAACCAGGGGGATAAGCCCCAGGGAGACGACTTCGGGGAGTTCCTCCGGCAGGGGGAGGGAAAGGAGGAGGATGGGAGCGCCGATCCCCGCTTCCCGGAGTTCCGCGCCTTCTCCCACGGTGGCTACCGCCAACCACGCGGCCCCGGCGTCAAGGGCGGTAGCGGCGATCTGAGCCGCCCCATGACCGTAGGCGTCGGCCTTTACTGGAACGCAGATCCGAGGTTTCGGGCCTATTTTTTGCCGGACCCCCTGAAGGTTCCGGCGGAACCGGTCTAAATGGATAATAACTCTGGTCGCCCGCATACCCAGAGTATACCGGGTTTACCTTGTTTGGGCAATTTATTCGCCGGGTTCTAACCCCGGAAGGCCCTCGCCGGCTTATGGGGGAACTTCAAGCTAAACGGGAGCCGCAAAAATTTCAAGCGGAATTTGTTCGGAAATTGAAATTTTCGAATGGCGCATTAAAGCAAAACGCCCGCCAAGTACATATACTTTCCATGAGATCATTACGCGCATTAAAACACGGGGTGTGGTACGAAATCCATACCCGTATCAACAACCGGGAACCCCTGTTCCGCTTAGGGACAGGCGCCGCGGCGACTGTCCCCAATAAGGCCCTGGCCCTGTTTGCCCGGGTGTTCCGGGAGACAAAACGCCGGTTTGTTTTCGAGATTCGCGGGCTCTGTCTTGCGGATGACTGGCTGACGTTTTATATCAGGCCGGCGGACGGGTTGGAACTTCCGGCTATCATGAAGTGGCTGAAACAGGTGTTCGCCCAACGGTACAACCGGGCGGAGGGCCGGATCGGGCATATCTGGGGGGACCGGTATGGGTCGCGGATA
>JAIRMO010000176.1 GCA_031258625.1 Spirochaetaceae bacterium
AACTGGAACACCCGGAACAGAAGACCGCCAATCCCACCGCAATCAGCAGGGGAAGGAAATGGTTTTTGTTTCTCGATTTTTTTCTCCCCATTCCGGTCCCTCAATAACTCCATTTAAACCCAAAAGAAATCATGGGTATGGGCAAATTATAGGTCGCGGTACTGCTCCCCTCTTCTTCCTTCCCGGTGTACCGGTTGAAGGTGGTATTCCCCGTGGGTTTGTAAAAAAGGGTCTGTAGATTTTCAAGGCCCAAATACGCCTCCCCCTGAACCCTATTCCGGGGATTAAAGAAAAACCAGGATAATTTTATGTCCAGGGGTATTTCCCAGGGCATCCGGTTGGTATCCGAATAACGGGTCCCCCGTTTGTATACCTCCACCAGGGTTTTACCGTCCTCCAACAATAGAGGAGCAACATAGATCCTCCCCGTATCGGACCGGGGAACACCGCTGGCTAACCCAAGACGGAAAGCGATATTGATAAACCGTACCGGTTTGACGTTCAGTACCAGGTTGAGGGTATGGAACCGGTGAAAAGAGGGGTAATACCAATCGCCGTTCACATTGGCCCCGGAAATCCACTCCCCCGGTTTGGCGGAAGGGTTCCGGTAACGGGCATATACAAAGGAATAGGAAATCCACCCGTCCCAGAACCGGGATTCGAATTTTTGGAACATCATATCAAAGCCCCAAATAAAACCTTCCCCATCAAAATACCCCGCTGTTTGGGTATCGGTGGGGATCAGTTCCAACCCCTCATAGGCCAGGTCAAAGACATATTTAAAGTACCCTTCCAGGGTAAAGGTAAATCCCTCTTGTAAATCAATTTTGGTTCCGGCAATGCTGGTCCAGGAGCGGTTCTGCTTCAATTCAAAATCGCTTATTCTGTTCTGGGCCTGGATAAAAGAAATTAACTCGTTCTGGGATGAAAAAAGCCCGGTTCCCAGGGTAAAACTCAGGGAATCCAGGGGCCCCTTGTCTTTAAGGACGTTGAAATCCAGGTTCAGCCGGGGATTAAGGGCCGGCATGGTTTGGATGGTAAAATCCCGGCCGATAAAATAGAGGTGATCCACCCTGAGCCCCAATTCCGCCCCAAAGATCCTGCGGGGACCGAAATATTCCAGGAGGGTGTAGGCGGAGGTAGTTAAACCGTGATTATGGACATTAATGGGGATGTGGTTCAAAAACGTAACATACCCCCCATCGGGTACATTCGGATAGGACATCCCTATTCCGTTCAATAATTCTTTACTGAATTCCACAAAGAACTGGGATTTTTCGTCTTGAATCCACTGGGAGTACAGTTCCTGGACTCCGGCGGCAAAAAGAAAACCATGGCCCAGTTCCCAATCAAAATCCACCCGGCCCTGAAAGTTGGCGGTGGTGGTGGTAAGGGACATGTGCTGCAAGCGATCAATATTATAATAATCGGCGGTAATATGATATTTATCTTTAAATTCCTTGGAATAATACATAAAAACATTATTAGCTATATATCCCGACGTATCGGACTGGAAAAATCCCCCCCCGGCGTTTGCCTTGAGCATCATAGCGGGCCGGGGATTGTAGGTAAAACCCATATTAAGAAACCCGAGCCGGTTTATCCAGTCAAAACTCATCTCGCTGGTACTGGTAAGACTCGTATAACCGGAATGGTTATGGAAAAAGGCCCCCACCCCGTCAACGCCAAAAAAACCGCTGGCGGTCAATTCCAGTTCCGGCGTCAAACGGTAATTCCCCGTCAGGGCGGTGCTGCGTATATAAGGGGCAACCCGGACAAACCGTACGTCGGCGACAAATTGTTTTGCCAGCCATACAAAAGGATCCCAATAGGTAACCTTTCCCATAAACATGACCCCTCCCTTACCTCCAAGGGGAAAGGACAGGTTCATATTGGCCGCGCTGGTGGAAATACCGATATCCAACTCCGTTTCCACCGGGGACGGCTGTTTGGAATTTATCGCCAGCAGTCCCGATATGGTATGGCCGTACCGGGACGAAAACACCCCATGGGAAAGCTGGGCGCTCTCTACCATTTTGGGATCAAAGATCGAAACCACCCCGTTCCAGTGATAGGGTTGGCTGATATAAAACCCGTCCAGGACCGCCATAAGATCCCCGGGCTCTCCCCCCCGGATGGAAGGCATGGCGTTAAAGGAGCCGGTATATCCCACCCCGGGAAGGAGTTTGATGGAGGTCATCACGTCTTCGACAATCCCAATCTCCGCGGTTCGGGATAGGGTCTCCCCGGTGATGGCCACGCTGCGGCCGCTTTTGGTTTCACTGGCCCCGGGCCGCCGGGCTTCTATGACCAGTTCCCGGCTTTCCAGGATGTCTCCGCCCAGCCGCAAGGCGGCGGTAAACCGATCCCCGGTCCGGGGTATGGTCAGCCGCCGGGTTTCATAACCGGGATACATGATGACCAATACCACCGGACGGTCCTCGGGAACCGCCACCATAACCCGGCCTTCTTCGTTACAGGTATATTCAGTCCCGTCCCAGGATAGGATCACCGCCCCCTCCAGGGCCATATCCAGATCCGCGTCCTCCACGGAAATTTCCACATCCCGGGCAAAAAGAAAACTCAGGGGAAACAGCAGCAAGATCACCCCGGTTATGATTTTTTTGCTCACCGATTATACCTCATGGTATATCTCCTCAATAGCAAGATTGCTGCAGCCATTCCAGCAATTCAAAGTTTAAAAAAAGGCTCGTTCAATATGAAAATGCCCAAATGGTTTTGAAGTATACGGGCGTCTTATTTCAGTATAGTAACCATTTGGTCGTTTTTTACCATAACGTTCCCTTTTTTGTAACAATTTTTACTTTTTTCAGAAAGAAAAGACGCCCGAAAAAGGCAACCGCCCGGTTGCTGGTCCTTATGTTTTACCTTTTCTAAGGCCGCGCCGTGATACCGGGACTCAAAAACGCACACGGCAACGGCACGCAGTAGCGGCACGCAGTAGCGTGTTGACATAAGGCGCCACGGTATAGGCCCAATAAAGGCCGTTGTTTAGACTAAGGTATCGAGCCGCCCCCCGGAAGTTCTTTTAGGCGTCTTTTTTCTTTATGCCTATTAAACTTTAAATCGCTGCAACCGTTCAGGCCGGGGGCTTTTGTTCTTCCGTCTTTTTTTTCCGGGACTCCTCGGCGGCAAGCTTTCGGTTATACAAAAAAATTCCCAAGGCGAGGAAGGTGAAGGCATCGAACATATATCTTTCCGCCGTCTCCCCCAGGCTGATTCCGGTAAAGTGCCGGACGAGGCTGTATAAGATAATAAATCCCCCTATCCCTATGATTGTCCTGAGAAGCCAGCTCCGTTTGAGTTTCATAAAAACACTATACAAGAAAAAATCTTTTGGGTCTATGAGAAAGTTTGAAAGTAAGGTAGATTCAGAACATGCAAAATACGAAAAAAATCGATCCGGTCAGGATCAAGGCTCTGGCCATGGATTTGGACGGAACCGTCCTGACCCCGGATGCCCGTCTCGGCGATCGTACCCTTCGGGTCCTCAAGGCTTGTTTAAACCGGGGTATAGGGCTGATTTTCTGTACCGGCCGGTCCCTGGAGGGGGCCGAACCTTACCGGGCCGTTCTGGACGCCCGGGGACCCATGGTGTATTTTAACGGAGCCAAGGTGGTGGATATGCCCCGGGGGACGATCCTGAGTCAGACCCTGTTGGACAAGGCCGCGGCGAATTTCTGCGTGGATCTTTCCCGCAAATTGGGGGTTTATTGCCAGATCTATTTTCCCGGTACCCAGGAACGGCCGGGGGACCTGCTGATGGCCGAATACCGGTCCGAAGAAACCGCTTTGTACCGGGACCATACCGGCGTGGACGCGGTCATTGGGGATTTAAAGGAAGCGCTGGCGGATCCGCGGTGTACGGGTTGTATTAAGAGTATGTTTATCGCCGGACCCGCCCAACAGGATGTCATCAGGCCCATCTTATCCGAGCAATTCGGCGGGCGGATCTATATGACCCGGACCTATGGTGCTTTTTTGGAGGTGATGTCACCGGAGGTTTCCAAGGGCCGGGGCCTCAAATTGGCCATGGACCATCTGGGGCTTAGACCCGAGGAGCTTATCGCCCTGGGGGATGGGGAAAACGACATCCCCCTCTTTGAGATCGCGGGTTTTTCCGCTGCCCCGGCCAACGCCAAGGCCCAGGTCCTGGCCGCCGCGGATTTCCGAATCGGCTCTGACGCCGAGGAGGGGGCCGCCGCCTTTTTGGAAGCCCTTTTTTGCTGAAGTTCCGTATCCCCTGCATTTTTTGGAAGGCAGGTCATTTGATCGGAACGTTGGCTGATACGGTTTTTTCGTGAATTTTTTGTTCCGGCAGCCATTTATGCAGGCAATGATTTAGGGAATTAAAATCAATAGGTTTTGATAAAAAATCGTCAAACTGATTTTTTAAAAACATGGCTTCCGCCCCATTGATAACATTGGCGGTAAGGGCGATAATCGGAAGCTTTTTAAAAGGCTCTCCCAATTCCCGAATCCGTTTGGTCGTTTCAATACCATCCATCTCAGGCATCATGTGGTCCATAAAGACCATATCGTAGGAGAATTTTTGTACCAATTCAATGGCGGTAATGCCCTTTTCGGCCAGATCCACGGTAATGTCAAAACTGGCAAGCATCGCTTCGGCCACATCCAAGTTAATCTCAATATCGTCCACCACCAGGATCTTGGCATCGGGAGCGGAAAATTCCTTAACCTCTTCAATGCCGGTATCTTCGGCGTTTCCCTGGGCCTCGTTATAGGGGATGGCGACGGTAAAGGTAGAACCTTTACCGTATTCGCTTTCAAGCCAAAGATCCCCCCCCATGAGCTGACAGAGACGGTAACAGATCGCAAGCCCCAGGCCGGTACCCACCACGTTCCGGTTTTTCCGGGTGTCCAGTTGCTCAAAGGGTTGAAAGAGTTTTACCGAATCTTCCTTGCGGATCCCTATCCCGGAGTCCTTGATATCGAACCGGAGAACCCCTGCGGATAATAACCGCGCGGAAAAATCAACCCGTCCCTCATAGGTGTATTTCATCGCGTTGGAGAGGAGATTGGTCAATACCTGCCGCAGCCGGGTTTCATCACCGTAAACCATGGCGGGAATGTTTTCATCCACATAAAAATTAAAAACCAGTTTTTTTTCTTTAAACAAGATATCAAACATCACCCGAAGGTTATCCAGGAGGGATAGCAGGTTGTAATCGGCATTGAGGATATCCATCTTTCCGGCTTCGATTTTCGAAAAATCGAGGATGTCGTTTATGATGGTCAGCAAGGATTGGGCGGATTTTTTGATATCCTGAAGGTATTTACGCTGGGTCGTATCCAGGCTGCTTCGACTTAAAAGTTCATTGAGTCCCAGGATGGCATTCATGGGGGTCCTGATTTCGTGGGACATGACGGCAAGAAAATTGGATTTGGCGCTGCTGGCGGCTTCAGCCCGCTCTTTTTCCCTCAGGAAGTCGGTAAAGTCTATAAATACCACCAACACCCCTGCGGTAATACCCGCATCCGCCCCCTTGGCGCCGCTGATACCCATAAGCTCAATAGAATAGTATCGGGGTTCCCCCTGGCGGCCGAAATCGATCCAATTGGTTAGGGTAAGGGCTTCCTGGGACGCGGCCACCGCCCCAACGGCATTCTCAAAATCCTGCAATGATTTCGCGTCAAAATAGGGGGAAAAGAGTTCACTGTAGGGCTGGTTTTTAATAATATCAAAATTATGGGTGCCGGTGAGGGTCAAAAACATTTTGGTACTCAATACCAGCCGGCCGGCATCATCAAAAAGCATGATAATATTGGGGCTTCGTTCCAGCAATATATCGGTATAGGTCCGCTGCTTTGCGTTTGCCGCGGCTAACATGGCCCCTAGGGTTTCTTTGGCCTCTATGGTTTTACCAATTTTATCGAGAAAATTCCGGGTTATTCTCAGTTCTCGGGTTAGTTTTGAATTTTGAAGTTTGAGCTTTTTTACCTCTTCTTCTAAAAAATCCGTCCCGCCCTGCGAGGATAACACAAAACTCCTCCTCCTAGAAAACGCAAAGAATAAACGTGTTATTATGAAAACGGTTTATAGCCGCCTGGGGATTAATTTGGGTGGGACACATCTCACCCCCCGAATAAGCTAAAAAAACCGGTACCTTCGGATCGATTTCTTTCAGGACACAGTCAATTTCCGCGAATATATCATTACCCAAGGTCATGCTCCGGGATATACAGGAATAACCGATGATGACCGATGGATTCGTCCTTTCCCGCAGGGCCTGTTTGATGAGGTTCCCCGAGGTAAGGAGAACATCATTTTTGTCGAACACCCCCATGTACAGGGTAGAACCTTCGGGCATGGCCCCGGCACAGATGGCGTGTTTTTGTTCATTGAGGCGGATAAAAACCTTGGATACCGGCGGCGTACTGTCCCCATAATCCAACATAAAGGGCAGGGAGGTCATGGCATAACTGGTATTACTGGCCTTGGTAAGCCCCATGTCCTCAAAGTACTCCGCCACGGGCCGGCCGTTTACTTCTTTAAGAATATGCCCCTCCGAGGAGGTTACCAAGGCGGCCCGATCCAGGAGTTTGTTTTCCGAAATAGTGGCCAAATAAAACGTGGGGTTTATATCGCCGTATACGAGGATCAGGGACATCTTATCCCGGTAATGTTCCCCCCGGTACAGCATATAACATTCCCGGAAATCCGTGGTATCGTCCACCGCCAGGGTCCCAAAACAGGGTACACCCCCGGAAACCTCCGAAAGAACCTTAACATACTCATCCCCGGAATTTTCCAACATAAACGGGGCAAAGGTAAGGATCAGGGCGGGTTTTTCTTTCCGATCCGCGGCTGCCCCTCGATAGGTGTCGGCGATTTTCCCCCCCGGATCTTCCTTGAGGGAGGGGGTTATAGCAGCCTTAAAAGATACGTCGTCACTGGTAAACACCATCAAGGTAAACAACAGGGTGCCCTTGGCATTGTTGACCGCCTGTAACGAAGAGATGGTACCGGCAATATCAAAGGGGAGATTTTCACTGATAACCTTGGCGGTACCGGAAAGTACAAATTCATAGTGGCATGCGACAATACCAACCGAATTTTTAAGCAAGTTATGGTTGAGATCAAGCTGCCCCTTTATTTCATCCAGGGCTGCCGCCGGATCGTCGATATTTTCCGTAGAAGCCGTTAGGGTACGAATCATACAATATTCCTTTCAAAAAAACAGTCAAATTGAAAAAGGGCCTAAGCCTCCTTTTTCTTCTAAATAAAACGGCGGTTTCATCATTATGATCCCGCCGGACATCGGGTTTTGAAACCGCCTCGCCGGTAAAATCACCGGAACTTCGCGATAGGCACAAAGGTATCGGCCTTGAGGGCCGCGCCGCCCACCAGGGCGCCGTCGATGTTTTCCTTGGCCATAAGCTGGACGGCGTTTTCCGGCTTTACCGAACCGCCGTATTGGATGATAATGTTCGCGGCGGCATCGGCGCCGTAGAGTTTTTCTACTACCTTCCTGATATAGGCGTGGATGGCGTCGGCGTCTTCCGGGGTGGCGGTTTTGCCGGTACCTATGGCCCACACGGGCTCATAGGCGATGGTGATCCGCCCCAGATCCGCGGCGGCAACCCCCGCAAGGCCCTTAACGGTTTGGGTCTCACAGACTTCTTCCGCCTTACCGGCCTCCCGCTCCTCCAAAAGTTCCCCAACGCAGAGGATCACCTCCAGGCCGTGTTTTAGGACGAGTTTTACCTTTTTGTTGATAAGCTCGTCATCTTCTTTATAGATATGCCGCCGTTCGCTGTGGCCTAAAATCACCGTTTGGACCCCCAGGTCCTTGAGCTGTAATACCGAAACTTCCCCGGTATGGGCCCCCTGTTCCTCGGGGGCGCAGTTCTGGGCCCCCAAAAGGATATTACTCCCCTTAATAATGGCCCCCACGGTTTCCAGGCTGGTAAAGGTCGGGGCCACGAGGTACTTGTGTTTCCCGTCTTTGAGTTGGGCCGTCAGGGTTTTGGCAAGCTCCGCCGCCTCGGCCCGGGTTTTGTGCATCTTCCAGTTACCGGCAATGTAATAGCTTCTCATGGGTTCACTCCTATTTTCTTGTAACTTCGATTCCGGGGAGCTTTTTCCCCTCCAGCAGTTCCAAAGAGGCGCCGCCGCCGGTAGAAACATGGCTCATCCGGGAGGCCAGGCCGAATTTATTTACCGCCGCCACCGAATCGCCGCCGCCTACCACGGTAATAGCCCCTTTACCGGTAGCTTCCGCCACCAGTTTGGCCACCTCTTCGGTACCCTTGGCAAAATTGTCAAATTCAAAGACCCCCACCGGGCCGTTCCAGACTATGGTTTTGGCCTTGTCCAGGACTTCCCGGTATTTAGCCAGAGTTTTGGGGCCCACGTCCATACCCATAAGATTATCGGGAATATCAAACCCATCGACGGCAACCGGTTTTGCCCCGGCGTCAAAGGTTTCGGCTCCCACATGATCCAGGGGCAGGATAATCCCGGCCCCCGCTTTTTGGGCGGTTTCCAGGATCTTCTTCGCCGTATCCAGTTGATCATCCTCCACCAGGGATTTCCCCACCTTATGCCCCTGGGCTTTAAGGAAGGTATAGGCCATTCCCCCGCCGATAACCAGGGCCGCGGCGTTTTTGAGGAGGCTTTCCAGGACCGCGATCTTGGAGGAAACCTTGGCGCCCCCGATGATGGCTGCCAGGGGCTTTTGCGGACTCGTCACGATGGGTTCCAGGTAATTCACTTCTTTTTCCATGAGGAACCCCGCCACCGAAACCGGGACGAATTTCGCGATGGACGCGGTAGAGGCGTGATCCCGGTGGGCGGTACCAAAGGCGTCGTTGACAAAGACATCACCGTAGGACGCAAGTTCCCGGGCGAGTTTATCCCGCTCCTCCCCTTCCTTGGCGGTTTCTTCTTTATGGAACCGGGTGTTTTCCAGCATAATAACGGATCCGGGTTTTTGGGAATCAATAAAAGCCTTTTTGCCGTAGTCCGAATCTTCCCCGGCAAATATCACGGGTTTCCCCAGCTTTTTTTCAAGGTAGGCCGCCACCGGGGCGATCCGGTGTTTACCCTTGATGTAGGCGGCTTCGTCAAAGGTCTTTCCGTCTTTTTCAGCCTTTTCTCGGGCTTTTTTGGCATCCTTGGCGGGATCCCCCAGATGGCTCATCAGGGTCAAGGTTTTTACCCCCTGATCCAGGATATATTTTATGGTCGGAATTGCCGCAGTAATACGGGTGTCGTCCTGTACCACCCCGTCCTTCATGGGTACATTAAAATCCACCCGCATGATGATCCGTTTGCCCGCGAGATCCACGTCTTTTACGGTTTTTATCATTTTGATACTCCTTCTTTTTTAAAGAAAAACCGCAAAAAACACAAAGTTTATTCCCCGGGCCGCAAAGTATTACCCATATCCCCCTTGCGTACTCCGCTTTTGTGCCGCAGAGCGGCTTTAACTTTGCATCTTCGCGGTTTCTTTCTTAACTCAAAAAAACCATTACTTTTTGCTTGCCATGTATTTAAGGAGATCTACCACCCGGTTTGAATAGCCCCATTCATTGTCATACCAGGAAACGATCTTGAAAAACCGTTTTTCCCCGGGGAGGTTGTTCTGCAGCGTGGCAAGGCTGTCATAAATAGAAGAACGAGCGTCATGGACAAAATCGGTGGAAACCACCTCTTCATTGCAGTACCCCAGGATGTTCTTGAGGTAGGATTCGGACGCTTTTTTTAAAAGGCCGTCCAGCTCTTCAATGGAGGTATCCTTGGCGGCGGTAAAGGTCAGGTCCACCACGGAGACCGTGGGGCTGGGAATCCGGAACGACATACCGGTGAGTTTGCCCTTGGTTTCGGGAAGGACTTCACCCACCGCTTTGGCCGCGCCGGTAGTGGAAGGAATGATATTTATCGCCGCCGCCCGGCCTCCCCGCCAGTCCTTTTTGGAGACCCCGTCCACGGTTTTTTGGGTGGCGGTGTAGGAATGGATGGTGGTCATCAACCCCTTTTCAATACCGATGCCTTCCTTTTGAATAACATACACCACCGGGGCCAGACAATTAGTGGTACAACTGGCATTGGAGACCACATGGTCGCTGGCAGGATCGTATTTATCCTGGTTTACCCCCATCACAAAGGTGGGGATCTTTTTTTCTTTACCCTTGGCAGGAGCGGAAATGATCACCTTTTTCGCCCCCGCTTCCAAGTGCCCAAAGGCCTTATCATCCGCAAAAAGGCCGGTGGATTCGATCACATATTCGACCCCAAGTTTGCCCCAGGGCAGGTTTTTCAGTTCCCTTTCCGCCATAACGCACCGGATCGAATGACCGTTTACCACCAAAACATCATCTTCCGCCTGGGAAGGATCGCTCTTTTTAGTAGAAATATCCGCTTTCATCCGACCCTGGGTAGAGTCATATTTAAGCTGATAGGCAAAATATTTCGCATCGGTGGAAATATCGGTTACCGCTACCACATCAATTTCCTTGCCCAAGAGTCCCTGGTCTACAATAGATTGAAACACAAGGCGACCAATACGACCAAAACCGTTAATCGCTATCTTCATACAAACCCCCAAAATGATTATTTTACACCTTTTAAGAATAGAAAAAAATAAATAAATAGTCAATAATGAACGTTGAATCATCAAAAATCCTTGACGAAGTCGGCCGGCTTACCGGTCCAAGCGGAGGCATCTTCTCCATCTCCCGGCGAATTGGGGGAAGGCCCCCCGTTACCGGTTTTCCCCTTGAAAAAGATTTTTTAAAATTCATATTTTTAAAAAACCTCCTTTGTTTAAAAAAAGATTTGACCGATATATTATTAAAGAATATCATGGTTAAACATATTAATTTTGAAGGCAACATCCTATTACTCGCTATACGCATCCGGATGATTCGGGATATGCTCAGTCTTGACGTGGATCCCGATCTTTTTTTGGAAATGACCATGGATGATGCGGATTTTATCGATCGCACCCTGGAGATTCTCTTAGGGAATTTGCTTGAAAACAGGTGGCTTATCGAACGGGATGAACAGCTCTATAATCTGTCCAAAACCGAATGCCAGTTTGGGGAGGTCCTATCAGAGTTGGCCGCGGGTTCCGGGAATATTTCCGGGGTAAAGATCCCGGTGATTTATGAAAAAGTAAGCGTCCTCCAAAAACAATCCCTGGCCAGACGAAAATCTATTGATGAATCCATGACGGAATCCGGTAAAACATCGGATGACATGGTGGTCGGTTCCGATGAGCTTATGGAGCTGTTTAAGGATTTTAAATAAACCATGAGGATTTCCGGGGGGATTCTCCGGGGACGACGGGTTGAAGT
Source organism: Spirochaetaceae bacterium (assembly GCA_031258625.1). GTDB lineage: Bacteria > Spirochaetota > Spirochaetia > Treponematales > Breznakiellaceae > JAIRMO01. The sequence continues at coordinate 11,347 of JAIRMO010000176.1, forward strand.
TCCCGAAGGGATAATACGGCCCGCCATGGACAGGATGCGGGAATCGGTTTTTGCCATCCTGGGAGATTTAACTCAGATTTCTTTTCTCGATCTGTTTTCCGGTTCCGGAATTATTGCCCTGGAAGCGGCATCCCGAGGGGCGGGGCCCATTGAAGCGGTAGAAATGGATCCCTTGAAGCGGAAAATCCTCTTAAAAAATATTTCCATCGCTCCGGTTCGGATCACCTGCCGTTTTATGGCGGTGGAGCTTTATATTAAACGGGCAAAAGAACCGTTTGACATCGTTTTTTGCGATCCTCCCTTTCCCTATAAATATAAAGGGGAACTGATCCGGGCCATAGCCGGTTCCCCCCTCCTCCCGAGCGGTTCCCGGCTTTTGGTACACCGGCCCCGGGAGGAACTATGGAAGGATATCCCGGAACATCTGATTTTAGAAAATTCCAGGACCTATGGCCGATCAATAGTTGATTTTTTTAAAAAGGAATGAGCCTCCGGGGTTCTTCATTTCGACGAAGGCCCGTTCAATAGGAAGTTTATAATACCCATCCCCGCGAGCGGTGAACGCCTTTTTAAGCCCACTGAGCCTGTTCCAAAACTAATTTACTGTGCGCTAACGCGTACGGTTTTGGAACAGGCTCTTGGAAAAACCGGTCAAAAGCCCCGGTTTTTCACTTAAATCCAAGGAGGCTGTTCCAAAAGCTGAAGTTTTAGAACAGCCTCTACTACCAAAAAATTATATTTTTTCTTGACATCTTTTTTAAATGTTTATATAGTAATCTATATTCCTACTAAAAATATAGTAATAATATAAATAGTAGGTGTAAAGAAGGTCCCTATGGCGTGTTTAGGAAATGTTACGGTCAATGAACGGTTTGCCCATGTTGCTAATCGGCATCCCTGTTTTTCCGGGGAAGCAAACGTGGCCTACGGCAGAATTCACCTTCCCGTGAGTCCGGTTTGTAATATCCAATGCCGTTTCTGTAAACGAACCTTTAACAAGACCGAGCAGCGGCCCGGGGTAAGCGCCGGACTTGTAAAGCCCCCGGACGCGGTGGACCTGGTACGAAAGGCCCTGAAACTGTGCCCGGAGATCACCGTGGTCGGTATCGCCGGTCCCGGGGATACCCTGGCAACGAGCCATGCCCTGGAAACGTTTTCCCTGATCCACCGGGAATTTCCCCAACTTACCAACTGCCTGAGTACCAATGGCCTGCTCCTGGAACGTTATGCCGAAGTAGCGGCCGATACGGGGGTTAAGACGGTAACGGTAACCGTAAACGCCGTGGATCCGGTTATTCTGGACCGGATCTGTTCCCGGGTTATCCTGGACGGGGTCTGTTATCACGGGATCGAGGGGGCGGATATCCTCATCGAGGCCCAAAAACGGGGGATAAAAAAAGCCGCGGATCTGGGATTTTTGATAAAGATCAACATGGTCCTGATACCGGATATAAACGGAGAACACATCCCGGATATTGCCCGGACCGTCGCCGATCTTGGGGCGGGGATCCTCAATATCATCCCCCTTATTCCCCAACAGGAATTCGCGGATCACGCGGAGGTGGATTGCATTGAACTGTCCCGGGTAAGGGAAAGGGCGGAAAAGTATCTACCGGTTTTTAGACACTGCCAACACTGCCGGGCAGATGCCTGCGGTATTCCGGGGAAAGGGGATCTTTCCGCCCTTTTATACGGAGACCGTGAATTTGAACAAACCTTTTCCCATGGTTAAGGGATGATGGAGGAGGCCGGCTTTAAACATTTTCCGGCCGCTTGGTTTTTTTATAGTAGGCGGCTAATTTTTTCACCGCCTCTTCGACCACGGCGGGCTCCTCAAAAACCGAAAACCCCGCGTCTTCAAGCTGTTTTCGGGCGGCGGGCCCTATCTTAGCGGTGAGGACCGCCAGGCAGTCCCCAAGGGCTTCAATACCGGAAGCCATCCCCTGTTCGGAATGGCTTCCGCATTGACAGAGGGGGGGTACCATCCGTTGTTCCACCGTAACCACGGGGCCGTTTTTTTCGGCGTCGATAATATAAAACCACCGGGCTCTTCCAAAATGTTCGTTAATTAAGACCCCGTCAAGACTCGAAACCGCAACCCTCCAAGGCATAGGGCCCTCCCCCGATATTTTTCCCGCTGAATTTAAGATTACTTTCCCAAAACTTCATTTTTGAAAAAGCAGCCTTATAGGCAAACTTTTTTCAAGCCGTTCCTATTCTTCCCAGAGCCAGGTTGAAAGGTACCGTTCCCCCGTGTCGGGAAGCACCACCACAATGGTTTTCCCCTTGTTTTCGGGACGTTTGGAAATGGTCAAGGCCGCTTCCAGGGCCGCCCCGGAAGAAATACCCACCAGGATCCCCTCTTCTTTAGCCGCCCGGCGGGCGATGTTTCCCGCCTTGGTTTCGTCGGTCTGGTAAATTTCGTCCACAATTTCTTTATCGTAGACCTGGGGTACAAAGCCCGCTCCGATCCCCTGGATTTTGTGGGGGCCGGGCTGCCCGCCGGAAAGTACCGGGGACGAGGCGGGCTCCACGGCGATCACCTTAATCGAGGGTTTCTTGTTTTTGAGGAATTTTCCCGCCCCGGTTATGGTACCCCCGGTCCCGACCCCGCCGATGAGGATGTCTACCTCGCCATTGGTGTCGTTCCAGATCTCCGGTCCCGTGGTGGCCTCGTGGATCGCCGGATTGGCGGGGTTGTTGAACTGCTGGGGAATAAAGGAATTTGCCGTGGCCGCGGCCAGTTCTTCCGCCTTGGCAATGGCCCCCTTCATCCCCTTGGCCCCTTCAGTAAGCTCCAGCTCCGCCCCCAGGGCTTTGAGCAGCTTCCGCCGTTCTATGCTCATGGTTTCGGGCATGGTGAGGATGATCCGATACCCCTTTACCGCCGCCACAAAAGCCAGCCCAATCCCGGTATTACCGCTGGTAGGTTCGATGATCACCGTACCTTTTTTGATCCGGCCGTCTTTTTCCGCGGCCTCGATCAGGGCCAGGGCAATCCGGTCTTTAACACTGGAAAAGGGGTTAAAACTCTCCAGTTTCGCGTATACTATTGCCCCCCCGTCGTTGATCTTATTGATTCTGACTATAGGGGTATTACCTATCAGATCCGTAATTTTGTCTACCCGTGCCATAAAAACCTCCAACATTAATTCCTAGTATTTATATAGGTATTATATTTTAAAAAGACTAAAAAGTCAAGGGGAAAATATAAAATAAAACAAGGTTTTCCCAAAGCTGAAGTTTTGGGGAAAACCGCCTTAGATCGCGTCCCGTTTGATTTTTTTTGTGGTGGTCATCTCCATGGGTTCCTCCAGGATCGTGATTTTTTCGATCCGCTGGTAGGGGAGGAGCCGCTGATTCACCTCGGAGATGATCCCCTCGATACGGCTCTTTATCATATCCGGAGACGGCCGGTCTTTAAAGAAGTCCGGGCTGGGATAGACCAGGGCCTCGATCCTCTCGGTCTTCATCTTCTTATCCGGGACAAAGCCCCGGACCAGGATCTGCTCGATCTCCTCGAAAAGCTGAAACTCGTTTTCAATCTCCTCGGGGTAGACGTTTTTACCCCCAACGGTAACGATCATGTTTTTGGCCCGTCCCGTGAGGTAGAGGTAGTTTTCATCATCCAGGTAGCCCAGATCCCCGGTTTTAAGGTAGCCGTCCGCGGTAAAGGCCTCGGCGGTTTCCTGGGGCAGTTCAAAATACCCCTTCATCACCATGGGCCCCTTCACGACAACCTCCCCGACCCCCCGCTCGTCGGGGTTGAGGATCTTCATGTCGCACTGGGGGATCACCTTGCCGACACTGGTTTCTTTGTAATGTTCTATGGGGTTGAGGTTGATGATGGGGGAGGTCTCGGTCAGGCCGTAACCCTGGACAAAGTCTATCCCCAACTGGTTGTATTTTTTAAAAACACTGGGGGCCAGGGGGCCGCCGCCGCAGATACAGTTCCGGACCGTGGAGAGGCTGGCCTTTTCAAGGATAAAGCCGAACATCTTTTTCCCGGGGTTTACCTTGAACACCTTTTTGATGAACCCCGAAAGGCTCATCAGGACCGAAATCAGCCCGTAGACGACGGGGCCCTTTTCTTTAAGCCCCCGGATGATGCCCGAGAGGACCTTGTTAAACAACATGGGCACCCCCAGGAGCATGGTGATCTTCGCTTCCTTGAGGTCCTTGAGGATCGCCTTGGTCACCATCCGCTTGCCGAAGACCAGTTCCGCGCCGGTGGAAATGGTCTCGATAAACACCGCCAGCATGGTATAGGCGTGGTGAATGGGGAGGATGGCGTAAAAAACATCGGTATGAAGCACCTTGAGGGGGGCCCCCTGGGCAAGGTAACAGTCGGAAACCAGGTTTTGATGGGTCAGCATCACCCCTTTGGGGGTGCCCATGGTTCCTGAGGTAAAGAGGATCGCCGCCAAATCGGTTTCCGCCGCCTGTTCTATCTCCGCCGCGGGTCCGTCCAGGTCGTACACATAGGTCCCCACCCCCTTCTTGAGGGAGACCAGTTCCCGCAGTTCCCCGGGATTTTCCTGATACCGGCCGTACTTTTCCTCATCCACAAAGAGGATCCGGGCCTTGGAAGTCCTGAGCAAAAGGTCGGTTTCCTCGTTTTTAAGCTGGTAGTCGATGGGAACCACCACGGCCCCGGCAAAGAGGATCCCCAGGTAGGACACGGTCCATTCGGGGGAATTTTTCCCCGTTAAGGCCACCGCGTCCCCCTTACGGACCCCGTGATGGTGAAGCCAGCGGGCCACCGCTTCGATAAGGCGGAGGGATTCGGTATAGGTAAGACTAATCCGATCCGGTTCGTAAATGGTAAAGCAGGGCCGTTCCCCGTAACGGATAACGGTGATTTTAAACATCTCCGGCAGGGTCGGCCAAAGACCCGAAAAATTTTTTCCTCGGAATTCGTCTAAAAAAGCCCAGGGGGTATAGGTACTACTCATAAATTTCTTCCTTTAATTTGTTTTGACCCATAAAAAGGTAAAAGGTTGCGGTTTGGTTGTCGGTTATCTTCCCTGTCAATTACCATGACCTGTTCTAAAACCAACCGGGCTTTTGAACAGGATCGCCTTTTACTTTTTTTGGAGAGACTCCTGTTTTTTTCTTTTCCGAAAGGCTTCCAGGCACTCCCGCCTTAAGATCACTACTGAAAGCCCCCGATACTCAATTTCCGCCTTGAGCCGGATGGCGTTTTCTTCCAGGAATTGTCTTTTCGCCTCCAGTTCCAGGAAATGTTCCGGTTTAACCCCAAGGCCCAGGATCAGGGGCGGAAGACGGTTCGAGGGGATCATGGTTTCCTGGCAGCCGGTCATGGCCACGATGGAATTATCGAGGATTATTACGGTTATGGGAATATCCGCGGCTGCCGCATCGATAAGGCCGGTTATTCCCGAATGGAGAAAGGTAGAGTCCCCAATGACGGCAATGGCGTGGGTTATTCCCGCTTCGGCGGCTCCCTTGGCCATGCCTATGGAGGCCCCCATACAGACGATACTTTCAATGGCCGAATAGGGGGGGGTGGCTCCCAGGGAATAACAGCCGATGTCGGAGGTGACAGCCACCGACGGAAGCCCCGCCACCGCTTTTTTGAGGGTTTCGTAACTGTCCCCATGGGGGCAGCCGGCGCAGAGCTGAGGCGGCCGTCCGGGAAGCCGCGTTAAATCGAGGGCCTTAGGAACTTCGCTCTGCGCTTGGCAGAGCTGAGGCGGCCGTCCGGGGAGCCGCGTTAAATCGAGGGCCCCGGAGACGAGTACATTGGGCCGGGGAGCCAATCCCAGGACCTGCCGTACCTTGTCGGGGTCCAGTTCCCCGGTACGGGGTACCGTACCGTCGAACCGCCCCGAAACCGCCATGGTCATGGGCAAGATCCCCCGGAGCTTCTCCTCAATAAAGGGCTGACCTTCTTCGATCACCAGGATCCGTTCCGCCCCTTGACAGAGTGTACGGATCGATTCGACCGGAAGGGGATAGGCCCCGATGTGGAGCCGGGCGGGAACCCTTCCCCCCCGGAATTCCACAAAATCCTCCAGGTTTTCCTCGTAGTAATTACCCCCAAGGCCGGAAGTGATCACCGCGAGGCTTTTATCTTCCCCTTCGCGTTTATTGGCGCCATAGGCCGTTGACCAAGCCAGGATGTCCTTTTGTTTTTCGATGAGGGAGAGGTAATTCCGCCGGGCATAGGCGGGAAGAAGCATCCATTGGGTCTTGTCTTCGGCCTTTGAAACGAGATTTTGCTCCAGACCGGGGGCAAGGGTTACCGGCCCCCGGGCATGGGAGAGTCTTGTGGTCAGGCGCAGTACCACCGGAAGCCGGAATTTTTCGGAAACTTCAAAGGCTTCCCGGGTCATATCGTAGGCTTCCTGCTGGTTCCGGGGTTCCAGGCAGGGGGTCATGGCAAAGGAAACATAAAAACGGGTATCCTGCTCGTTTTGGGAGCTGTGCATCCCCGGATCATCCGCGACGGCGATCACCAGGCCCCCCTTGATCCCCAGGAGGGTGCCGTTTATAAAGGGATCCGACGCCACGTTGAGCCCCACATGCTTCATGGTGATGATGGATCGGCGGCCCGCAAAGGACACCCCCAGCCCCGCTTCCAGGGCGGTTTTTTCATTGGTACACCACCGGGCCACCGGCCCCCCGACCCCGTTTCGGCGGGTCTTATGGTATTCCTCGATGAGGTACTCCAGGATCTCCGTGGACGGGGTACCGGGATACCCGTAGGACGCGCTTACACCCCCGTGGAGCGCCCCCAGGGCAACCGCCTCATCCCCCAGGAGCAGGGTTTGTCTTGTGGAATTTAAATCACTCATGAAACACTCCAAATGCCCCGGTCTTTAAATTCCCTCAAAGGCCCTATCCAAAAGCCGCTGCTCCGGAGGGGCGGTGAAACGGGAAACCAGGGGAACCACCATAAAGGGAACCACGATGGCAAAGGAGGCGGCCAGGGGAGATCGGGCGGCCCCCAAAACAAAAAAGAGGGCTATTTCGGTAACCAGCCCGGTAATCAATCCCGCATAGGCCCCGGCCTTGGTAACCCTTTTGTGGTAAAGCCCCAGGATGTAGGGGGCGGCAAAAGAACCGGAAACAACCCCCCAGCTTAAGGACATAAGGGTAACGATAAATCCGATCTGGAACCGGGATATAAAATAGGACACGATAATAAACAGGGCCGAAAGGAGGCGCATCATCGCCACGGACCGGTCCTTGCCGGTTTTGGCATCCACCCGGGAAGGGTAGAGGTCTATGGCCACCGAGGACGAGGAGACCAGCACCAGGGAGGACAGGGTGGACATAGAGGCGGAAAGGACCAGGAGGAGGATCAGGGCCAAGAGGAGCTGGAGGTTCCCGATGAACCGGTTGGTCAACAGGGTGGGAACAACAGAGTCGTAGAGGATGGCCCCGGCCTCGTTTTTTGGCACCGTTTCGAGGGTAAAAAACACATGGGCGTAAGCGCCGGTCAAGTAGGCGGCGATCCCGATCATCAGGGCGAAGACCGTGGTAACCACCGCGGCCCGGGGGATCACCGCCTCATTTTTAATGGCGTAGAATTTCTGGGTCATCTGGGGGAGCCCCCAGGTACCGAAACTGGTCATAAACACCAGGGAAATGACGGTAAGTACCGAGGGCTGTCGCGCCGGGGGAACGTGGATTTGGTAGTTTTCCGCCACCTTCCCGATCATCTCCCCAAGACCCCCGCCCTGGCCGGAGAGGACGAAGATCATGGCGGCGGCGCCGAAAAACATGATGATCCCCTGGATGAAATCGGTAACGGCAATGGCGAAGTAGCCCCCCAGGATGAGGTATACCCCGGTAAAGGCGATCATGATGAGGAGGGCGAGGTCGTAGGGAATATGGAAAACCGCCTCAAAAAGGTGGCCCAGGCCCTTAAAAACCGAAGCGGAGTAGGGGAGGAGGAAAAAGAAGATCACCGAAGCCGCCACGGGCTTTAAATGCTTTGCCCCGTACCGCTCCTGGAGGAATTCCGGCATGGTCATGGCATCCAGGTTCTGGGTCATCCGCCGGGTCCGCCGGGCCAGAACCACCCAGGCAGCGCAGGCGCCGATAAGGGCGTTTCCCAGAGCGATCCACAGGGCATTGAGCCCAAACTGCCAGCCCTGGGCTCCGGCAAAGCCTATAAAAATCACCGCGGAAAAATAAGAAGTTCCGTAGGCTACCGCGGAAACCCAGGGGCCCATGGTCCTGCCCCCCAGGAAAAAATCCCCCAGGGTTTTCGTTTTCCGCATCCCCCAAATACCGATTCCCGTCATAAGGACTAAAAAGGCCACCAAGAAAATAATACCTATACGAATCACCGGTTCCTTCCTTACTATTGCAGGATGTTTTATCCTATCAGATTTGGAGAATTTATACCAGAGAGCGCCGCCGCCCCGGCGTCCCCCCACCAGTGGGTTTCAGGCCCCCGGAGCGGGCGGGTAGGAAGAGAGGGCCGCTCCCTCCTTCGCCCGCCCCTGGTAGGCGAAGGGGGGAGCCGCGCGTTCTAAGAGGTCCGTCTAGCGGGGACAGGAAACCCCTATGGGGGCCCGCCAGCGGGTTTCAGGCCCCCGGAGCGGGGCGGTAGAGGGAATCCCGCTCCCTCCTTCGTCCGCCCTTGGTAGGCGAAGGGGAGAGCCGCGCGTTCTAAGGGGTCCGCCTAGCGGGGGCATAAAACCCGCTGGCGGGCGTTAGGGTACGAGGGCGCTTGCCATGGCCCAGGGGCCCTGGAGGCCGGCGTGGGTTTGCCAGCGGGCGCGGTAGTAGGCGGTCTTGCCCGCGTGC
>JAIRMO010000041.1 GCA_031258625.1 Spirochaetaceae bacterium
AAACCGGCTGTTCAACCAGAGTCCCGATGGGGCATCGAACCAAAGGTTCGCAAGTTCCTGCGCCATGTATACCCTGATAGAAACGGCCAAGCAGAACGGCCGTATACCCCGGGACTACCGCACCCTTCTTTTTGAACGCTGCCCCCTTGCCAAAACGCCCGAAGACTGGGCCGCCCTTCTCCTCTGGAATGTAAAGGTAAAGAAATAGCCGCTGCTTTTTCCAGCCTATAAAGAAATATAGCCATACCTGTGCTTTAATCTCTATGGGTTTAATTCCCCGCCGCTCTGCGGCGGGGATTTTTTATTTGACAGTTACCCTGAAACCGGTAAAACCTGAATTACGGGTCACGTTTAGAGCAGCGGGAACCTTCGGTTCAACGGGGTATTAAACCAAAGGGAAGGGGCTATACCCCAAAAAAACGGCGCCGGGTACCGTAACACGCTCGCGTTGCATATTCCCATAAGATATTCTCCGGTAGGTTCCGATAATCCAATAAGAGGTACGTATGTTTTTCAGGAACCTAAAAATCGTCACTAAATTGCTCATTTCCGGCCTGGTTTTTCTCCTGCCCATCGCGGTGATGTTCTATATCATTATCGCGGACCTTGAGGTAACGGTTTTTCTCCTTTCTTTGGTGGGGTTTACCCTTCTTTTTGCTTTTTTCGTCCTCATCCTTCTGGTTATAGACCTTATCCGTTCAGCCAAAAGCCTGAAACGGCTATTTACGGGCCTTGAGGAAAATGACCTTTCCCTGTCCTTGACGACCCGGTCCGGGGACGAATTCGGTAAACTTACCACCGCCTTTAACCACTTCCTCACCCGGCTCCGGGATGTTTTTAACGCCTTTAGCCATGACGCCAATCTGGTGGTCATCGCGGTATACGAGCTTTCCTCCTCGGCCAAACAGATCACCACCACCGCAAATCAGCAGTCTGCCAGCGTTTCGGAGATTGTCAGCACCATGGAAAACAACAAAAACCTGTCGGAACAGATGGCGGCAAAAACCGCGGAAGTGGCGGACCTGGCCGCGCAGACCCAGGATTTCAGCCTGAAGGGGGTGGATCTATGGGGCGCGAACCAGGAGATGATGGAGGAGATCCGGGCTCAAAACGCGAAGATCATCAACGAAATAAAAAACCTTTCGGATATGATCCAGCGGATAAACGAGGCCATCGGCATTATTGATGGTATCGCGGATCAGACTAAGCTCATCGCCTTTAACGCCTCCCTGGAAGCCTCCTCCTCCGGGGAAGCGGGGGCCCGGTTCGCGGTGGTGGCCGCCGAGATCCGGCGTTTTGCGGATAACGTGGTGGATTCCACCAGAGAGATAAAACAGAAAATTGAGGAAGTCCAGGCCGCGTCCCAAAGCCTTATCGCCGAGGCCAACAACGGATCCAAACAAATAGACCAGGGTTATGACCGGATGGTGGAACAAAAGGCGGTATTTGAAAACATCGTGGAAAACTCCCAAAATGTTGCCACCCGGTCCCAGCAAATTTCCAATCTGAGTAAACAGCAGGAATACGCCTCGTCCCAAATTTTTGTGACCCTCAAGGAAATATCCGCCGGGGTAAAACAGTTTGTAACCGCTACGGCTTCTACTTCAAAAATAGCGGATAATCTCAATGTCATGTCCCGGGGATTACAGGATACCGTAGGGAAATACCGGACCGGTAATTGATTTTTAGAGGAGTTTGTATTAACACTCCGTGTTAATTTCGATTGGACGGCGGCGGCGATTCCGCCGCCTTTTAGAGGAGTTTTACATGGTAAGCGTGGAAGACCGGATCCGCCGGGAAGAACGGGATGGGGAGGTGATAATAAACTATTTCCGTATTGCCCTGGCAAGTATTTACGTGCTGGGAATAGGGGTCGTTTCCGTTATACATCATATAAAAGGGTATGACGTTCTGCCCTTGCGGAGCTATTATGGGCCGGGCCTTTTTTTTCTCGAATCAATGGTACTTCTTTTTTATTTACAGAAACAAAAAACGCTGCCTCCCTGGCTTAAATACCTCAATGTGATTCTGGATATGACGATCATTTCATTTTCCATCTTCATGGACGGAACTTTTCCCGAGATTTTAATGCCCATTTCTTTTTTGTCCATCGAAACGCTTTTTTATATCATGGTGATCGTCCTGGGGGCTTTCCGGTACAATATTCCCTGCGCCGTTTTTTCGGGGTTCTATGCCGGCGCCCTGTATTCCCTGGTGATTATCTCTCACCGGGATGTTATTGATATACCCTATACCGCCCTGGTAGCGGGGAAGGTGCTGCCGGTGGCTTTTCCCCTCTACAATGAAACCTTCCGGATAGTGGCCTGTATCTTTGCGGGAATTATTACCGGTATCGCCTGCAAGCGGCACCAGGCGCTGCTTAACAATATGCTCAAGATCGAGGAAGACGCCGCTGCGGCCGCGTCCAAAACGATGATTCAAACCCGGGGGATCGCCAAAACCATTCAGGAATCCACCGACAATATTTTCTATTCCTCAAAAAACATCTTCACTACCGCCAATAACCAGGCGGCCAGCGTGGAAGAAATTGTCAGCACCATGGGCGAAAACACCCGGATTGCGGCGGACATTACCGAAAAAACCGGCAGTGTGGCTTCTATCGCCGTCAGGATGGAGGAGGATGTGAACCAGGGGTTTTCCGTCCTGGAAAACAACGTCGCCAAAATGGGGGACATAAAGGAAAAAAATGACGAAATTATCTCCGGGATCGTAACCCTGGGGAATAAGGTATCCCGGATTCGGGATATTGTCAAGACCATCACCACCATCACCGACCAGACCAAGGTTATCGCCTTTAACGCCGCCCTGGAAGCGGCCAGCGCCGGGGATAAGGGGAAGCGGTTCGCGGTGGTGGCCAGCGAGGTAAACCGCCTGGCCGATGACATTGCCAGCCTGACCAAACAGATCCGGGACCAGGTGGAGGAGATCCAGAGTTCCTCTTCTTCGCTGATCATTTCCAGTGAGGAGGGGGCGGATAAGATTACCGAAGGATACAAACTTATCAAGGATCTGGAGGATGTCTTTAAGGAGATCCGTTCCGGGGCGGAGATCACCTCCAATCAGGCCCGGATCATCACCATAAGCACCCAAAAACAACAAAAATCCACCGAACAGATCAATGTAGCGCTCGCCGATATTTCCAACGGCCTGAATAGCTTTATCCATTCTACGGAGGTGGTTACCAAGTCCGCCGGAGGACTCTCCCGGATGGTAATGGAATTGGAAAAGGTATTAGACGCCCAGGTAAAACCGGCTTTGCCCGCGGGAAGCGGGACCCCCAAGGGTAGCCCCCCGGGCGCCGCCGGATTTGACAGCGCCGGTCCGGGGATCAGGCTCGTCGCCGCTAACGGATAGGATCGTCATGGCTATTGATAGGGAAAAATACATCGGCAAGTTCATCGAGGAAGGCATTGAAAACATCGCCGTCGTGGAATCCCTGCTTTTTGAGGTCCGGAATGGTACTTCTCCGGATGACGACCTGGCTACCCTGCTGCGGGCCCTGCATACCCTCAAGGGTTCCGCCCGGATGTTGGAATTTCCCCGGATCGAAAACCTCTCCCACGCCCTGGAAAGTGTTTTTGTGGCGGTCAAGGAACAGCGGATCGACCTTTCCGACAGCGCCCTGCGGCTCATCCTGGCCGCCCTGGACGCCCTCAAAATCGGCCTGGGAACCATACAAAACACCAAAAATGACGACATAGACATCCGGGCCTTTGAAAAAGAACTAGCCGCCCTGGCGGCGAATGAGGAATTCCTCGTACCCCGGAGCCTCCGGGCCCCCAAAAAGCGGGCCCCCACAAAAACCACCCCTCCCGAAACACAACAGGCCGCTGTTTTTACGGACCAAAAATCGGATAAATCATCGGATGCCGGGAACTCTCCGAAGGGAAAAAAAGCCCTTCCCCCGGGTAAATCTAAGGCGGCTATTCCAAAAGCTGAAGTTTTGGAACAACCGCCGGTGGAAAGCAAGGGACAACAGGGGGCGCGGCGGGAGGAAGCCAAGCCGGAGACTATCCGGGTTTCTCTGACAAAAATTGACGGCATCATAAAAACCATCGCCTCCATGCAATCCCTGGAAATTTCCGCCAAGGCCATAACCATAGAAACCGAAGAGATGAATGAGCTGGTCAAACGGATCTCCCGGGCGCTTAAAGCGGAAACCCGGTTGAGCCCCCCCCTGTTCGCCCAATTCCGGCAGTTGGAACAACTTATCGGCAAAACAGCCTCGTCCACTAAAAACTACGCCATTGACGTGGGGAACCTTACCAAAAGCGCCTACGACAACGTTATTTCCCTACGGATGCTGCCCATCTCCACCATCCTGGACACGTACCCCCGGTACGTGTTTGAGCTTGCCGCGGAACTGGGGAAAAAGGTACAGATCCACATTGAAGGAACCGAGAACGAGATCGACAAAAACATCATCGAAACCCTTTCGGATGTTTTTCTCCACATGGTTCGTAACGCCCTGGATCACGGCATTGAAAAACCGGAGGAACGGCGGCTCAAAAACAAAAACGAAACCGGCCGGATCCTGATCCGCTGTTCCCGGGAAAGCGGGAACATGAAGATCGTCATCGCCGACGATGGCCGGGGGATCGATCCCGAGGAGATCCGAAAAAAGCTGGTGGAAGGGGGGGTACTCACCACGGCCACGGCGGCATCCCTCTCCAGGGAAGAATTGACCAACTACATCTTTCGCAACGGTTTTTCCACTTCTAAAACCATCAACAATATCTCCGGCCGGGGAGTCGGCATGGATGCGGTACGGGACGGCATTGAAAAACTCAAGGGAAGCATCCTGGTGGAAAGCGCCCCCGGCCAAGGCACCACCTTTATCATCCTGGTTCCCCTTTCTATCGCCTCCCTCATGGGATTTCCCATTGTCTGCGGAAACATGAAGTTTATCATCCCCGCCAACTTTGTGGACAACGTTTTGTTGATCGACCGGAATGAGATCATCTCTCTGGTTGACCGGCCGGGGATCAAATTTGAAAACCGGCTCATTAAGCTGTACTATCTGAGTCAGATCCTGCGGATCCAAACCGAAAGGGCTCAGGACGACAGGGGCTCCCTTTTTGTGGTGATCATCCACGCCTTTGACGAAATAATAGCCCTGGGGATCGACCAGGTCAGCAGTATGCGGCAGGTGATCCTCAAGTCCCTGCCCTCGGTGATGGAGGGAACCTCCATTTTTTCCGGGGCCGTGTTAAGCGAGGACTACGAGATGATACCCGCCCTCCACATGCCCACGGTGATCAAGATGGCCCGGCGTATAAAGTCCATTGACATGAAAAAACGCCATATTGAATACGAAAAACTGCGGAAATCCGTCCTGGTGGTGGACGATTCCCTGCCCACCCGGAAAATCGAAGAGGAGATCCTCCAACTGGAGGGGTACCGGGTGGATACCGCGGCGGACGGCGTAGAGGCCCTGGACAAGGCGAAAAATACCCGCTATGATTTGATCTGTACCGACCTCAATATGCCCTTGATGGACGGTTTTATGTTCACGGAAAACATCCGCAAGAACGCGGATCTGGCGGAAATTCCCATCATCGTTATTTCCTCCAAATCCAGTGAGGAGGATCAAAAACGGGCGGCGCTGTTGGGGGCTAACCGGTATATCATAAAAAATTCTTTTAACAACCACAACTTGCTTGCGGCGGTACGGGAGCTTATCGGGGAAGCGAATGGATGACGGGTTGCCAAAGGGCGGGAAAAAACGTATCCTTGTTTTTGAAGATTCGGATATTTTTGCCGATATGCTGGTGGAATTCCTCAATGACGCGGGATATGTAACGGGCCGGGCGATCAACGGGTTTGAGGGGATCAAGCAGGTATACACCTTTCTGCCCCACCTGATCGTTACCGATGTGGAGATGCCCCTTTTTAAGGGTTACCAGGCCACCCGCCTGTTAAAGTCCCGGAAAAACACCCGGAATATTCCCATTATCATGTTCACCGGCCTGGGGGAGATCAAAGACCGGTTCTGGGGCAGCCAGGCGGGGGCGGATTGGTACATCGAAAAGTCGCCGAACAACTTTAACGAATTGGGGGACCGGATCCGGGAACTTCTGACGGAAAGGCCGGATCCGGATTTTGCCGCCCTGACCCAGGAGGGGAAACGGGTTGACGATAATACCCTGATTGAAACGGTAAACAACCTCCTGGATCACAAACTCTTTCAGACCACCCTGATTGGGATGCTCACCGAATTGTCCGGAAAGATCGGGTCTCTCCAGGAGATCCTCCGGGGTTTTTTTGACCTTTTGGCCTATGTATGTGAGGCGGAAATAACCTCGGTGATGATAAAAAGCGTTGATAATTCCCTTTTTGTGTATACCGCAAACCGGGCGGGTTTTACGGAAAATATCGTCATGGACTTTACCGCCATCGCCATCGCCGATTTTAACGCCCAGTTTCCCGATTATAAGGTTATTTCCAAAGACACCGTGGATTTTTATCCCCCGGGGGATAAAAAGAAACCCATTGAATCGTATATTGTTTTTCCCCTGTTAAGCGCCGGGGAAAAATTCGCTACGGTACATATCGCCAATTCCATTAAGGAATATTTTTCCCCGGTGATAATCGATAACCTCAATGTTTTTCTTTACGCCGCCGCCCCGGTTTTGGCCAACGGCCTCTCGATGCTGGAGATGGAACGGCTGCAAAAAAAAACCCGCCAGGCCTTTGCCCGGTACGTACCCGAAGATGTGATGGACGAGATTATCCGCAAGTCCCAGGACGCGGAGACCCAGAGCGAAACCCGGAACCTGGCGGTACTTTTTGCGGACATCAGGAATTTTACCAAAATATCAGAAAACTCAAGCGCCCAGGAGGTGGTGGGCTTCCTCAACGCCTTTTTTTCCCTCATGGGGAACAAGGTTATCGCCGGGGGTGGGCATGTGGATAAATTCATCGGTGATGCCATTATGGCTATATTCGGCGTCCCCAAACCCCTGCCGAACGCGGCGGGCAGCGCGATCTCCGCGGCGATCCGGATGATGCGGGCCCTGCCCCAGGTGGATACCGGGCGGATCAACGTCCTCCCGAAGGAATTTTCCATCGGTATCGGCATTAACTACGGGGAATGTGTGGTGGGAAACATCGGCTTCCAGGACAAGGTGGACTATACCGTCATCGGCGATACGGTAAACCTCGCCTCCCGGCTGGAGGGAACTACCAAACTGTACCGCCATCCCATCATGGTATCGGAATATATGCACACCGCGGCCCGGGATTCCTATATCTTTAGAAAAGCGGACAGCGTCCGGGTGATCGGGAAGAACCAGCCCGTGAATATCTATGCGGTATACGCCGCCTTTGCCGGGGAAGAGGAAAAGGTTATTACCGCCGATGCCTCAGAGGATTCGGCATTACCCCTGCCCCCGTCCCTGGTTATCCACCGGGAACTCCTGGACCAGTACGACAAGGGGCTCAAGCTTTTTTCCATGCGGGAATGGGAAACCGCCCGGCAGTATTTCCTGGACGCCCTCAAAATAGACGCGGGGGACTACCTTTCCGCCTTCTACCTGGAACGGACCGAAACCTATATCCGGGAGCCGCCCCCCGCGGATCTGGACATTACCACCAACCTGACGGAAAAATGAGCCGCCCCGCGAGCTTTCGCCGCGCTTTTTTAAGGGGATCGTCATTTTACTCCAATCGTAACGGTAAACGTGGCGGCCGCGTTGGAAGGCTTGAGGGTCAGGGTGGTCCCGGCGCTGACGGTAACCGTTCCCACGCTCCGGCTGTTGTCCGGGGTGATGGTCAGTTCATACCGGTCCCCGCTTTTCGGCGTATAGGCCGCCCGGCTCCCGCTTGAGGTGATGACCAGGGTGTAGGTCTTTCCCCCCGCGGTCCCGCGGTAGGTAACGGTTTCCACGCCGCCCCCGGTCCCGCCCCCGGTCCCGCCGCCGGTATCGCACCCGCCAATGGCGAATATCGCCGCCGCAAACAGAACGGCGAAACCGAACAAAACGCTTCGTTGCTTTTTCATCATAAACTCCTTTTCTTC
>JAIRMO010000047.1 GCA_031258625.1 Spirochaetaceae bacterium
CCGCGGCCAGGGGTCAGGCGGAACTGCTCACCGGGGAAGTGGAGAGCAAGGAAAGCATCCTCGACCGGTATGTAGGATACCGGGAAGACATTGCCCGGCGGAAAGCGGAAAACCAGAAGACCCTGACAGACCCTGCCGCGGGCCCGGCGGCCAAGGCCCAGGCGGCGCTGGACGACGCGGGGATGGCGAAGGCGGAGGCCGAGGGGACCCTGTACCAGTTGACGGATAAAAACCCCGTGGAATCCCTGATTAACCGGGCCGGTTCCATGCTGGATGATCTGGGGGAACGGGAAAGGGTTATTAAAGAACTGCGGAAACTGGAACGGCGGTACCCGCCACAGACTAACCGGTACCTGGCCCCCAACGGTAAACCCTCCCTGCTGCTTGAAACGCTGGGGGAGGAGAAGGGCCGGGAAGCCTGGTACGCTGTGCGGACGGCCAGTTTTAAGGAGTGGTTCGGGGATTGGGAACGGGCGGCCCGGATTGAAGGGATCGAAAACAAAATACCAGTAGAAATACAGACTGGTGAGCCAATAAACCAGAAAGCGGCGGAAGATATAGCACGTTCTTTCAAAGTCTTGAAAAATGTGGATGGACGTATCGCCGCGTTACCGATAAATACCATCGGGAAGTTATTTGGACATAAAAACTATGATTTTTCCCGTATTATTGAGAGCATACCCGGTCTCTATGAAACCGCTATTTTAGGATGGTCTGAACCAGAGGTAGTGAAGGAAGGGCACAAGGCACATCCCAATATAAAGGCATATCATCACTATTTGAATAAATTTACTGATGGATCCGGTGAATATTTTATTAGAATTACGGTCAACGAAGAAAATTCCAAGCCTGGAAAAACAGGGAAAAATTTAGTTCATTCGGCTGCCATCAGCGACATAGCCATATATGAAAAAGGCGATCACCCACAACGTATCCGGGTTATTAGCCCGGGCGAAGTGAGCCCATCGCCTTTCTTCATAGATAAAAAACTACAACAATTTCTTGATTCTGTCAACCCCTCCGAAGTATCCCAAGTCCGGGACGCCAACGGGGAGCCCCTGGCGGTATTCCACGGGACCAACGCTGAGTTTGATGTTTTTGACGGTACACTTGCCGGTAAAAACTTTGAAGCCGGGGAACGCGGATATTTTTTCACCAATTATACCAAAGAGACAAAAACGGCCCTGTATGGCGGAGGTGAAAAAACTTATCATTATGGCGCTGCCTCTTATGCCGACGAGATGCAACGGCGTTACGGGGGCAAATACAACGTAATGGGTTTGTTCCTGAATATCCGCAATCCGATGGTTATCAAAGAGAATTCAGACGGCGCCGGCATTTTAAGCCTTCTTGAAGACTGGAGGGGTATAAAAAAGGGGCTTTATGAAGATGCCGATAAAAACGGAAATGATGGCATAATTGCCATTGATACCGATTCTCCGCTCTCTAATGGGGAATACGAGGCTATTTATAACATCTTCTCCCCCACCCAGGTAAAATCCGCCACGGACAACGCGGGAACCTACGGCAGCGAGAACCCGTCCATCCTTTTCCAGACCTACGAGGAACTCCTTGAAGACGCGGCCCGGTTTGAATCGGCGGCGGCCTTTGAGGAAGCCTACCGGAACCCCCGGACCCGGCCTGACGACGCCTATATCTCCACGGAGGCGGACCGCAAGTGGTATGAAATATTCTGGCGGGACGCCCGGACGGCCGCGGGCCTTACGGAGGAGCGGGCCCCGTCCGCGCCGGAGCAGGGGGACCGGGCCTTTCTCAAGGACATTAACCGGGAGAAGCTCCGGGACGTGGTTATCGAACTGGATAAAAAACTCCACGCCGGGCAGAAAGAGCCGGTTGCGCCGGAGGCGGGAGAAGACCGCACAGCCTACGACAAGGAGATGGCCGAATACCAAAAGGCCCAGGAACTGCAAGCCCGGATAAACCGGGAGCTTCCCCACCGGCAGGCATGGGTGGGTGTGGCCGCCAAGGTGGCCAACGGCGGGGAATTATCCGTGGATGATTACAACACCCTCCGGGGGTATCTGCGGAACACGCCCCGTGATTACCGGGCCCTGTTCGCGGACCTGATGAACCGGCGGGAATGGGGTCTTAACCTGACAGAAATGAAAGACGGGATTCCCGATACGCCCCTGTCGGCGCCCCGGCTGGAAAAGCCGGACGACATGGATGTGAAGAACCGGAAGCGGCTGGCGGAGGCTATCGGAGACGCGGACCCGGAGCTGGCAAAGGGCATCCGGGAGGGGACCGTTACCGTAGACGATCCCCGGATACGGGCTTTTGAGAAGGGCCTTGATGCGGGGATTAAACAGGCGGAGGAAACCATCGCCGCGGTAGAGGCGGAGATTGCCGAAGACGCCCGGAAGTTTTCCGACAGGGTGAAAAAAGAAGCGCTGAAACTGTACCGGGAATTCAAGGAGGCGGAGGAGAAATACCAGGCCCGGACGACGGAGCTGGCAAAAAAGATACAACGGAGCGAAGACCTGACCGGGCGCTACCGGCAGGAAGACCGGTTGCTGCTGACGGACTTTGACAGCGCACGGCTGGCTTTTGATGACTTTGTGGCGGCAAATAACCTGCGGGCGGAGATCCGGGAGGAACTGGCCCGGATAGACGCCCGGTACGCGGAACGGCAGCGGCTGCGGGACTTGCAGAAGAAGCGGCAGGCGGTCCGGGAAGTGAAGCGGATTGAAGAAAGCCTTATCAAACGGATAGTCAGATCAATCAGCCGAAAAGGGAAAGGGGGAAAGCGGGAACTGACCGTGGCCTACGATGAAGCGCGGGTCATTACGATAATCCAGAGCTTTTTTGAACCTTCCCTGCTTGCGGGAGTGAACCACCGGCTGGGGACCATCCGGGGCCCGGCGCTGCGGGAAATCTATATGAAGTGGAAAACCGACGCGGAGTT
>JAIRMO010000080.1 GCA_031258625.1 Spirochaetaceae bacterium
TAGTGGGGGCCGTCGCTGGCGTTCATGGGCATAAAGGTACCCTCAATCTTTTCCCCGGTGGATCTGCTGACTTCGTACCGGACCGTCAGGTAGGGCACAAAGTCTCCCACCCCGTAGCCAAGATCGTTTTCAGCGGCGGAAATATCCGCTTCCATGTGCATATCCGACTGGGACGCGGGGAGTCCCGCGGAAGCCGGGATCATGTCCACGGGCTGAAAATAGACCCCCGCCACATTGAGGGGGCCCAGTTCAAAATCGTCTCCCAGGGGGAATTCCTCAAAGCCCGCGGCCTCACCGGGGTTTACCGTACTTTCAGGACGCTTTCCACTCTGCTGTCCGCCGGCAAACAGAGCCGTAGCGCACAGGACAATCAACAGAAGTACCATCAGTTTTCTGATATTCATGGTACACTCCTCCTAAATATTTTTTCCCAGGTCTTATGACCTGAGTTATTCCCTCGTTTAACCGCCCCGCCCCCATTAGGCCGCCTTCGGCGCGGCGAATTTCGCTTTTCCCCGCCGGAGTTGGATGATGAAGGTCACAACGGTGATCACCAGCAGCACGATCTGGGGTATCAGGGTTTCCAGGGTGGGATAGATCCCCAAAATATCAATGGAAGTTATCCCTGAAACCGGGGAGACCGCGATGACGTTCCCCTCCTGAAGCTCCTTGACCCCGTTGCCTACAAAGGTAATGGACATGATAAAGAGCAGGACGCTCGTCCCCAGGAAGAAGGGTTTCAGGGGCAGGCGAAGACTCAGCACCCGGATCAGGATATAAATGACCACCAGGGCGACGATACCGATCCCGAGCCCCAGCCAGATCATGTTGATATAGGTTTCGGTGCTGGCCAGCAGGGCCTGGTAAAAGAGGATGGTCTCGGCCCCCTCCCGGAAGACCGCGAGAAAGGCGGCAAAGGCCAGGGAAAACATACTCCCCCGGGTTATCGACGATTGGACCTTGCTTTCGATATAGCCGGTCCAGGCCTCCGCTTCGGCCTTGGACACCATCCAGTTGCTCACGTAGAACAGCACCACCACCGCCAGCAGCATGGTGCCCCCTTCGATGATCTCCTGGTTCTGCCCCCCGGCAACGCTGGTGATCCGGTTCAAAATCCAGGCCATGAAGACGCTCACCCCCAGGGCAATGAGGGAACCCCAATACACCGGGCGGGTACTCTTCTTGTTGCCGCTCTTGATGAGGTAGGCGATGATCGCCCCCACGATGATGATGGCCTCAAACCCTTCCCGGACGATGATGAGGAGGGAACCGAGGAAAACCACCAGGGCATTCTCCTCCCTGCCGTCAAGTTCGGCGGCGTCCTCCCGGAGCCAGGCCGCCAGGGTATCAAGCTCCGCGGTTACGTCCCCCTGGGGCGCCTGGTTGTTTATGGCTTTTTTTATGGCGCTGAACTGGTATTCCACCTGGGCCGCCCTCGCGCCGGAGATCCGGCTCATCACGATCTTTTCAAACCCGACTTTTTCGTAGAACTGGAAGTAGGCCACGTCCACCTGATCCTTTGCCCCTTTGGGATCCCCCGAAAGGTAACGGTCATTGGCCTTATCCAGGACCGCGGCCATCTCGCCGGCGGTCTTGGCCCAACTGCGGGTTACCGCCTGGGGCTCCGCTTTCCCGTCAAGCCGGTTCGAGGTAACCCGCAGCAGGTGGAGCAGTTCGTTGTGGTTTTCCCGAATCTCCCCCTGAGTTTTGCCTTCCCGCATGATCGTTTTTACATACTCAAACCATTCTTCTATATTTTGGGCCCGGGCCGGGGAGATAACGGCCTTGACCTGTTCCTCAAATCCCGTTCTTTGGTATTCCGAAAACGCCGTGTCAATCAGGGCCACGGCCTCCTCGACGTTTCCCGACACATAGCGGTAATAGCCTTCGGTCAAGACGAGCCTGACCTCCCGTTCCACCCCTTCCCAGTACCCGGCGTCCGCAAAGACCGGAAAAGAAAACAGGGTAATAAATACTATAATTAAGATAGAAAAAGTTAACTTTTTAGACATCGGTTAATCCTCATTGTTATATTAAGTAAACTTCTCAGAGAAGATAGCATCAGCTAACTTTTTTGTCAACTATGTTTGCGGAATTTAACATTTTTTTAGGTTAATACTTCCGCAGCAATTCCAGGGGAGGTATTTTCCCCGCCCTGTGAGCGGGAATCCAGGAAGCCAGCATGGAGCAGAGGATCGTAAAAAGACCGATAAAAAACACCGTGGTCCAATCAATGATAATGGGGATGGTTTCAAGGTAAAACCCGGGGTCAAGGATTTTAACCTCCCCCCGGTCAAAAAGGGAGGAAAAAAATCCCAGGATGCTTTCAATGCCGTGAATAAGGGAATTGATGTAATTCCCAAGGATAAGGCCCAGGGTAATACCGATAAACGCCCCCAAAAGACCGGTTAAAAAAGAACCCCAGAGGAAAATCCGGCTGGTTTCCCGGGGGCTTGTTCCAAAGGCCTTGAGAATCGCGATATCCCGGCTGCGTTCTATAGCCAACATGGAAGTGGCGGAAGAGACGTTCACCGCCGCCACCGCTACGATAAGGGCCATGATAAAGAGGAGCAACTGCCGGGTGGATTCGTAGGATTGGTATTGGGAACGTTGTAGTTCTTTCCAGGTATAAATTCCAAATCCCGGACCCAGGGTTTGATAGAGGGCCCGGGTAATAGCATCGGTATCCTCATAGGGATCGGCTGTTTTTACGATTAGATGGGTATAGGATAATTCCGGCGCCAGAAACTGTTTACCCCCTTCATAACTCATGATACACCAGAGGGAATCCAAATCCCGGTACCCGGAAGAAACGATACCCCGGACCGTAAAGGGCAAAAGCCGGGGAATATTCCTGCCATCTTCGGTTACCCGGATGGTCATGAGCCTGACGGTATCCCCCACCCCGACCCCGGCGGAACGGGCCAGTTCCTCCCCCAGAAGGACCTCCCGGGGGGATTCGATTTTTGTGGTTCCTGAAAGGGTTACCAGGTACTTGCCCCGTTCCTCATAATCCCAAAAAGACGGATCCACCGCCCGGATGGCGGCCCCGGCCTTTCCCTCCCTGCCGATCAGAACCCCCAGCCCCTGCCGTTCAGGCCAAACCCCCCGGATTCCCCCGATCTCGGCTATCTGAGGAACCGCGTCCTCAATATCCCCGGGGAACATGAAGTTATACACCTGAAGATGACCGGTACCCAGCTCAAGGTAACGATCCGTAATGCCCCGAATCATACCGTCCGCCACAATCAGGGTAACCATGATGGGAATGAGGCTGAGGGCTATCCCCGCCACCGCTCCCCGGAGGTACCGGCCCCCTTCATGGGCCCTGCCGAGGAGATACCGGAGGGCAATAAAAAGACCGGGGCCAAGCCTCACCGCCGGTCCTCCGGCAGATCCGTTTCCCGGAGGACCCCCGCGTCCAGGGTATAGCGGATCCCCGCCCGCTCGGCCACCCGTTCCTCGTGGGTAACCACAATCAGGGTCTTGCCCCATTTTTCCGCTCCGGCGTATAAAAGTTCCGCCACCGCCAAACTGTTAACCGGATCCAGGTTGCCCGTGGGTTCGTCCGCGAGGATGATATCGGGGTTATTCACCATGGCCCGGGCGACCGCCACCCGCTGGCGTTCCCCCCCGGAAAGCTGGGAGGGGAAATGGTGGAGCCGTTCATCCATCTTAACATCCCCCAGGAGAACCCGGGCCCTTTCCAGGGCATCCTTCTTCCCCACCCCCGCCATATACGCGGGAAGCATAACGTTCTCCAGGGCGGTAAAATCCTTTAATAAATAGTGAAACTGAAAAATAAAACCCACCTTACGGCTTCGGTAGGAACTCAGGCTGCTTTCCGAAAGTCCCGTAATTTCCATCCCCCCCACCACGACAGATCCGGCATCGGGGCGGTCAAGGCCGCCCAGGATATTGAGGAGGGTACTTTTCCCGCTGCCGCTCCGGCCGCTTACCGCCACGGAACTCCCTTCGGGGATGTCTAAACTAACCCCCTTAAGGATATGTAAAATTTCCGTACCGGATTTATAATCCTTTAGGATGTTTTGAATCGATACCAGCCGTTGTTTTTCATCATTTTTATTCATACCGCAAAACCTCCGCCGGCCGTGTCCGGGAAATCCTTCCCGAGGCAAACCACGCCGCTAAAACCGCGGACAAAAACCCGAACATGAAGATCAGGAAGACCTCGTAGGGGATGATCCGGGAGGGAATTTCTTTAATATAAAAAATCGCCGGAGAAAAAAAAGCAAATCCCCTATCCTCAAGGAAACCGGAACCGAATAAAAGACCGGGTATAAAATTGAGAAGGCCGATAAACCCGTTTACGAGGGCCTCAAGGATGGTAAAAAAGAGACCTATGTTAAAGGCTAAAATAAGGCCCAGGAGGGTTCCCAGCCCCGCCCCGATGATCCCGATGATGAAGCCGTCCCAGACAAAGATAAGCCGCACCGCCCGGTCGGTGGCCCCCACCGCCCGGAGGAGGCCGATCTCCTCCCGGCGTTCCAGCACCGCCTTCCGCTGGGCCTGAAAAATATTGAGCCCCACCACAATGAAGATGAGCCCCACCAGGATAAACATGAGGAGCTTTTCCGTCCGCAGGGCGCCGAAAAAAGCCCGGTTGTAGTCCCGCCAGGATTTGACCGTGTATCCCGTTATTTCTTGTATTTCGGGAAGCTCCCGAATCCGGGCGGTCATCCGCTGATCCTGCCAACGGTTTTTTAACTTTATCCCCAGGGAAAGGGTGTCCCTCCCTTCAAGGGCCGCGGCCTTATCCAGGTTGATAAAGGCCCAGCCCAGATCGTATTCATAAAACCCGGTTCGGAAAATTCCTTCCACAATAAAAACAGAATCCTCCGGGGAAGCATCCTCGGGCAGGATCCCTGAAACGGAAAGGAGGGAGAGTTCATTCCCCACGTCGACCGCAAGCTGCCGGGCTAATTCCACCCCTAAAAGGATGGAACCGGGTCCGGTGATATCAAAACGCCCCCGAAGCATCTCGATTTTTTTCGCCATTCCGGCATCCCGTTCCAAGGCATCCGGGGGCAGTCCCCGAACCACCGCCACCTGGGGTCCTCCCTGTTTCCCCCGGATTATACCGGTAAGCTCCATAAAGGGAAGGATCGCGGTAATCCCCGGAAGGGCCCCAATGGCGGCTTCCGGAGACCGGCCCCTTTCTCCCCGGGGAAAAGATTCAAGCCGGATATGAAAAGAAGATATCTCCAGGATACTTTCAATAAACCCCAGTTGGAACCCGTTCATTACCGCCAGGATCACCGTCAGGGCCAAAACGCCAATGAAAATTCCTAATATCGCCAGGATCATGGAAGAATTAGACCGGTCTTTCCGGTTTTTTGAAACATACCGGGCCGCCACAAAACCTATCCACCGGAAGGCAGCCATCAGTTTACCTGCTCCGGCTGGGAACGGATCCGTTCTTCGGATATTTTCCGGCCCTCTTCCCAGATCGCCCTGAGAACGGGCTGTCCCTGCATATATACGGTCTCCACTTCCCGATCTCCCTCTATCTGAACTACCCGTTCCAAAACACCCTTAGTATAATTTCGTTCCCCTATGCGGTCTTCCTCATTATCATATTCATATTCCACAAGCCGATCATCTTCCCCGGCAGTCCAGTGTACCGATTGAATTTTATTGGTTTCAGACCAGGTGTTCCGAATCTCTCCAATAACCGCTCCCGCTTCATCATACCTGGTTTCGGTCAGGAGCCTGCCCCGGCTATCGGTGGTATATACGACCCGGTCTCCCCGGCTCATAAAAACATCCTGCAAAAAGACCGAGCTATAGGCGTCATTGGGGTTGATGAACTTTTGAAGCCCCCCCGCATCCAGCAGGATATGGGGAAACCGAATCAAGGATACGGGGGTATCATCGTGGTATACCCGGTTAATCCCCCGAAGGGAAGAAAAACGGCTGTACCGGTAATAATCGGTCCATAAATTCCGGATAACTTCCCCATCTTCCCCGGATGGGGGAATTTTGAGCCTGGTTTCGGTCTTGATGAGGGTCTTATTATTATAGGTATAGTTGATTATTTCATCGGAACCATCATCGATCAAACGATGTTCCTCGACAATAAGGTTATCTCCATTGTAGATTTCAATAAACCCCGAAGGTTCCAGGGGCTTATCCTCCTGTTCCTCCGCCGGCATATCCGCCGCCGGCGCATCCGCTGAAGGGGGATCCTCGGCGGACTCCGGGGGGGTATCTTCCTCGGCAGAAGTTTCTGAGGGGAAGACAAGCACCGCGTTTAACCGCGTCTTTCCTCCGGCGTCTTTGAATAACCACTGCCGCCGGGATTCCTCACCGTTTTCATAGAGGATACGCCGCTCAATCCACAGGGTGTTATCATAATAACCCCGGATCTGGGGGGGTAATTCCGAAGCCTGAATGGTTTCAACGGAAAGGGCGTATTTTTCCCGCAACGCGAGCCGGGAAAAGACCGGTTCCAGGGCCATCCCCGCGGAATTGGAGACATACCAGTCCTCCGCTCCGGCGATCCCCAGGGTAATAAAAAAAACTACCGGGAAACAATACC
The DNA here is from genome assembly GCA_031258625.1 of Spirochaetaceae bacterium. Taxonomy (GTDB): domain Bacteria; phylum Spirochaetota; class Spirochaetia; order Treponematales; family Breznakiellaceae; genus JAIRMO01. The sequence goes on from JAIRMO010000080.1 coordinate 6,563, forward strand.
AACCCCTAATGACCGGCCCCCTTTGCGTCCCACGCCGATTCCAGCCCCACAAACTTCCTGGTGTATTCCCGGGGATCAAAAAAGCGGAGGTCCCCGTATTTTTCACCGTCGCCGACAAAAATCACCGGAAGGCGCAGTTCCACGGCTAATGAATATACCACCCCTCCCTTGGCGCCGGAATCGTATTTGGTCAGGATGAGCCCATCCAGGCTAACCGCCCCATGAAAGGTTTCGGCCTGGGCCAGGGCGTTCCTCCCCGTGGTGGCATCCAATACGAGCCATTTAGCATACCGGGCCCCCGAGACCCTGGATTCCACCACCCGGTCAATTTTTTTTAATTCCTCCACCAGGGCGGCTTTGGTATGCATACGGCCGGCGGTATCGGCAATGATGAGATCCCCTCCCCCCGCCTGGGCGGCTTCTACCGCGTCATAAATCACCGCCGCGGGATCTCCCCCGGGTTTGTGGGCGATAACCCGGATCCCTATCCGTTCTCCGTGAATTTTGAGCTGATCAATGGCCGCCGCCCGAAAAGTATCCGCCGCGGCCAAGAGGGGCGTTCCCCGGTTCAGGGACAACACCCGATGGGCCAGTTTTGCGGCGGTGGTGGTTTTTCCCACCCCATTTACCCCCAAAAGCAATATTATCCCCATCTTGGGGGAATCCGCCGGCGGTTTGTCGGGGGATCTGAAAAAATTATAGAGGGACTCATCATCCGCCGGGGGACCAAGGGCTGAAAGGTCCTGTTCCAAAATTTCCACCAGGGCAAGGCGTACCCCTTCCCCGTCATGTATCTTCTTTTTCTTACAATATTCCTTGAGTTTATCCACGGTCTTAAACGCTTTGGCAGCGCCAAAATCCCCCTCTACCAGGAGATCCGCCAGATCGTCGTATAATTCCCCGGTAACCGGTTTGTTTAACCCAAAAAAACTTTTTATCCGGTCGGCAAAACTAGCAGTTTGTTGCACTTCGCTCATAAAACCTCCAAAAATCGCCTGTAAGACGATTTCTTACCCCGTAAACTGCATAAGAATGCCGGACAATCGTGATTTTCGGACCTTTTTTGAATAAAAAAGACCCGAAAATTCGCAAGCGCGACAGGCTCCTCGCTGCCTCCATGGTTCACCATCCTCAATAATTCTCCCCCTATTTTACCATAGGAACCGCGTCTTCGCTGGCGGTAGAAATATAACGAAAAGTCCGGTACAACCACTCGGCGGCGAAACCCGTGGTTATCGCAATAGCGCCGAGGGAAATATAAGAATTATGCAGGATCGGATTTGAGCTTTGAAGATACAGACCGGGATCCTGCCCATACCTGGTAGGCGCGTAAGCGGTTGACATTCCATAGAGCAGTACGGTCAGCGGAAGGGCTATCCAAAACCGCCCCCAGGCTCCATAAAAAGCACGCCTCGATCGTTCAACCCGTTTTTCCTCCGGAAGATGAATCCGGGAAGGTTTCAAGGTTATAAGGCTTCCGGCCCGGCGCGGATCGGCGTTAAAAGCCGCTGAGGCGGTTCGTCCCTCCGGCGTTTCAATATGGATATACTCATGCTGATTTTGGGGTACCAGTATACTAAGGGGAGGCTCTCCGACATAAAGGGCCCCCTGGTACAGGGCCCCTCTTTCGGGGATATTAGGGGGAACCCTTATTTCAAACCTTTCCTGGGAAATAACCGGTAAGGTGATGCCCAACTCCGTAAGCTCCCCGGGATTAAGCTCCACCACGGAGGAAATCAAGCCATGGTCTTCCGCAAAGGCCTCTACGGTAACTTCCCCTGGGGAGTATTCTAAAACTCCGGTATCCCCCACGCCCGCAAAGGAATTTTGGAGCATAATGACCGCGTCTTTAGGATCGGCTTTTACCGCAATCATGGCGGGCTGTGTTTCGGACATCTCCCCGGCCAAACGGTTCGCCAATTCGGTCATAGCGGAATTGATATTTTCGGGAGAAAAGATGATGGTATCCTCGTAGCTAAAAGAACGGGTATACAGGGTATACAATTTAAGATCTAAGTTTATCCGTCCATGGTATTCAAAGACCTTTCCCATGAGCAGGGCATCGGCCTTCTGATTTACACAGAAGGAATACTCTCCCCCTTCCTGGGGGGGGAGCGGAAAGGAACCGCTGCGGCTGGCCTCAGTGAAGCGCAGTACCGGTTCGGCGGCTATCGGGGGGCTTTCATTTTCAGTCTCTTGCATCTTCTCTTCAAGTTTTTTGATTTCCTCATCAATAACCGCCAATTGTTTCCGGTATTTCCAATCCGGTTCACCCTTGAAGATCAAAAGATCCCGCTCATTCCGTTTTTTCAGAAGATTTATAGCCGCTTCGGTTTTGGTTTTGGACCAGGCCGCCTCCTCATAATAGGCGTATTCCGGGGCCGGCCGTTCCCGGTGATCCACCCGGCTAAGGGCATAAACGAGGTTCTTCGCTAAGATATCCCCCATAAATTGCCGGCCCGGGGGCATCTCCGAGACATCAAAGACGCTGACACAGAGGGTCCATTCTTTATTAAGGGGTTCTTTCGGTTCTTCCTGGGCCTTTCCCCGCCCGAATACGGCGGGAACCGAAAGGGTCAACAATACCAGGGAGCATAAAAAAGCCGTCCCGGGAAAAGACAACCAACGGGGATGATCACCCCTTGTTTTTTTAAGTACGGGAATTATTCCAGGCAAAACGTAAATACTCCTCAATAAAAAGATCTATGTCTCCGTCCATTACGGCCTGGATATTACCGATTTCCGCCTTGGTTCGGTAATCTTTGACCATGGTATAGGGCTGGAATACATAGGACCTAATTTGATTTCCCCAGGAAATATCTTTTTTTTCCTGGGCAAACTTCTCCTTTTCCTTTTCCTTTTCTTGCCGGTAATATTCATACAACCGGGCCTTGAGCATACTCATGGCAATAGCCCGGTTTTTAATCTGGCTCCGTTCGTTCTGACAGGCCACCACAATCCCCGTGGGAAGGTGGGTAAACCGGACGGCGCTGTCGGTCTTGTTTACATGCTGCCCCCCGGCCCCCCCGGAACGGTAGGTGTCCACCCGCAGATCCTCGGGGCGTATATCCACTTCTATGGAATCGTCTATGACCGGAAACACATACACCGACGCGAATGAGGTATGCCGCCGGGCATTGGCGTCAAAGGGGGATATTCTGACCAGCCTATGTACCCCGGATTCGCCTTTGAGGTAGCCATAGGCATAGACCCCGTCGATCCGGGCGGTGGCGGACTTGATCCCCCCTTCGGCTTCCAGGCGATCCACCTCTTCTATGGCAAAGCCCTTCCGTTCCGCCCAGCGGAGGTACATCCGGTAAAGCATCTGGGACCAGTCGCAGGCTTCGGTTCCTCCGGCGCCGGAATGGATGGTAAGAAAACAACCGTTCCCGTCAACCTCCCCAGGCATGAGTTCAAAAATATTCCGTTCTTCATACCGGGCGGAAATTTCCTTTAAAGCGGCTTCAATTTCCGCTTCCTGGGATTCGTCATGGGCCTCTTCGGCCAACTCATGAAGGACCGCCAGATCATCTATCTCCGCCACCAACTCCTTCCAAGGTTCATACCTGTTTTTGAGGGCCTTTAACTCCCCCATAACTTTTTCCGCCTGGGCCGAATCGCTCCAGAAATTACTTTCCCCCGCCCGCTCTTCCAGGGCGCCTATCCGCTCCCCAAAGGAAGCCGCCTCAAAGACGCCTCCAGGTAGCATAAATACGGGCTTTTAATTCGGCAATCGGCCCCCCTAATTCGGATAACAACATAACCACTCCCTCCCGGATGAACCAATCTCAAAACTTGAGGTTTAAAAACAACCTCGGATTAAACATATTTTATAGGATATGAAAAAGTACCGGTTAAGTCAAAGGGTATTTACATCCCGCAGCAATTCAAAGTTTAAATAGGCATAAAGAGAAAGACGCCTAAAAGAACTTCCGGGGGTCCTGTCTGCCGGGCAAATAGCGGTTCCCCCCGGAGGGTCCCCCCACTATTTGCCCGCCGCCACCCCAGGTTAACTTTTTTAGGCGTCTTTTCTCTCCAAAAAAAGTAAAAATTGCTGTAAAAAAGGGAACGTTAGGGCCTGTCCGATTTTTTGTGTAAATGGAAAGTTATTAGAACGGAACCCGTTCTTTTCCAAACAAAATAGCAAACTGGTTTAAAGCCATGCCCCAATTCCGAATCGGCATCGTCCATTTTTTCGAAGCGTTTCCAATAGCCAAAAACAGTATCTTAAATATAGCATCATCGTTGACAAATGCCAAGCGATTTTTTGTGACTTTCCGTAACTGATAGTTCAGCGACTCGATAGCGTTGGTCGTATAAATCGCATGGCGGATTTCAGGCGGGTGCTTGAAAAATTCTGACAGGTCATTCCAGCGGCCGATCCATGATTGATAAATCATGGGATGCTTAGCGTTCCAGTTTTCGCCAAATGTTTCCAGCGCATAACCGGCGGCTTCCTCAGTGGCCGCCGAGTATATCGCCTTCAAATCCGCACAAACTTTTTTCAAGTCTTTATACGAGACGA
>JAIRMO010000024.1 GCA_031258625.1 Spirochaetaceae bacterium
ATCATGCCCCCCACGGTGCCGACCCCGCCGCTTTGGGAGACCCCTCCCACGGTAACCGCCGCGATGGCGTCCAGTTCCATGCCGTTGGCGGTGAGGGCGTTGGCCAGCCCCAGCCGGCCCGCCTGGAGTACCCCGGCGGCCCCGTAGAGCAGCCCCGCGTAGAAGTAGACGCACACGAGTTCCCGTTCCACGTTGATCCCCGACACCCGGGCCGCCTGGGCGTTGCCCCCGATGGCATAAAAATTGGTCCCCTGTTTGGTATGTTTCAGTAGAACCCAAATCACCACGGCGATGATCAGCACGTAAATACCCAGGTAGGGGATCGAAAATGCCGCGGGCCCGATGGACTTCTGGGCCAGGTTTTTGAAGTTGTTGTTCAGGGAGCCGACTATGGCGGCCTTGGTATAGATCAGCTGGATCCCCCGGGCTATGGACATGGTTCCCAGGGTCGCGATGAAGGGGGGGAGCTTGCCGTAAGCCACCAGAACCCCGTTAAAGAGGCCGAAAAGCCCCCCGGCAAGGATACCGGCCACAATGGGACCCACCAGGGGAAAGGAGTGGCCGTAGTACAGGGCCGACTCGTAGGTAGGGATCTGGGCAAAAGAAGCGGCTACCGAAGCGGTAAGGCATACCACATACCCGATGGAAAGGTCTATCCCCCGGGTGATGATGATCATCCCCACCCCCAGGGATGCGAAGGCCCGAACCGCTTCGGCGATTATCAGGGTTTTGATCGAAGCCCAGCTCAGGGCCTGTCCCCGGGTGAGGACGGCCAGAATAAAAACCAAAAACACGAAAGTAAACAATGTGGTATACTTACTTAAATACTGTTTAAAATTTTTCATTTTTTCTCCCTTACGCAAAACTCCGTACCGTCATTCCTTACGAAAAGCCCAAGCGCCTTAGGCGAATTGGGTCGCATACCGCATGATCGCTTCCTGGGTTATTTCCTCTTTTTTCAGGGTCCCCGTCAGGCGTCCGGCGCAGAGTACCAGTACCCGGTGGCTCATGCCGATAAGTTCGGGCATTTCACTGGAGACCATAATAATCGCTTTGCCCTGTTTCGCCAAATCACTCATAATGGTATACATTTCAAACTTCGCCCCCACGTCAATGCCCCGGGTGGGTTCATCCAGGATGAGGATGTCCGGCAGGGTTATGAGCCAGCGGCTGAGGATAACCTTCTGCTGATTCCCCCCGGAGAGGTTCTGGACCATCGTGGTCATGGAGGGGGTTTTGGTTTTAAGCGCCTGGTTCTGTTTTACCGCCGCCTCAACAAGCTGGGGGTGATTCAACAGGCCGATCCGGTTCCGGTAATCCCCCAGGGAAGCGATGGTGGTATTGGTGGTAACGTCCAAGAGGGGAAAAATTCCGGAACTGCGCCGGTCTTCGGTAACAAACCCGATGCCTGAACGGATCGCCGCCTGGGGGGTGATCCGCTTAATCGGTTCCCCGTTCACCCGCACTTCACCCCCGGCAATATCCCGGATGCCGAAGATAGCCTCCACCAGCTCCGTCCGCTGGGCCCCCACGAGGCCGCCGATGCCCAGGATCTCCCCTTTCCGCAGCTCAAAACTAATGTCCTTAAAGGAACGGGGGTTAAGGGCGGTAAGGTTTTTAACCTCCATACATACGTCCCCGATGACCGATTCCACCGGGGGAAACCGGTGGGTGGTGTCCCGGCCCACCATGAGGGAGATGAGTTTATCCCCCGTAAGATCCGCGACCGGATAGCCGCCTATCACCCGTCCGTCCCGCATGACCGTTACCGAATCGGCGATCTGGAAGATCTCTTCCATTTTGTGGGAAATATAAATGATCGCGACCCCTTTGGAACGGAGGTCCCGGATAATTTCAAAGAGATGGGCCACCTCATTTTCGGTGAGGGAGCTCGTGGGCTCGTCCATTACCACCACCTGGGCGTTGTAGGAAACCGCCTTGGCGATTTCGCAGCCCTGCTGCTGGCTGATAGAGAGGCTCTTCATAGGCGCCGCGGGGTTAAAATTAAAATTCAACCCTTCAAGCAGGGTCTTGGTATCCTGGAACATCTTTTTGTGGTTGATGAGGTGTAAATGGTTCACCGGCTCCCTACCGAGCCAGATGTTCTGGGCCACCGAGCGTTCCGGAACATTGGACAATTCCTGGTGGATCATGGAGACCCCCGCATCCATGGCATCGGCGGCGCTGTTAAAATGACATTCCCGCCCCCGGAGGATGATCTTTCCCGCGTCCATTTTATATATGCCGAAAAGACACTTCATCAGGGTGGATTTCCCCGCGCCGTTTTCCCCCATGAGGGCGTGGACCGTCCCCGGCATGACCCGGAAATCCACGCTATCCAGGGCAAGTACCCCGGGGAAGTGTTTGGTTACCCCCAACATTTCAATGATATGGGACGATTCTTCCATAATTATATTTATATCTCCACTAAAACCCAAAAATAATCAACCACCCCCCGCCGCGGAGCGGACGGGGTATAGTTGTTTTGGTAAGGTGTTTGTCTCAGAGCGCATACCCTTTATAACGCCCCGGAGGCGCGGGGCATGTACCCTTCGCATACAATCAAGCCGTCCGATGGATGTTTACCCTCCGGGCAGCCTGAGCTTCAACGTTTATAAAAGAACCGCCCGAATAATTCCACGCCTTTTCGGGCGGTTCCGGCCTCCCTTTACCGGGGGGCATTCGCCTTGTAATAATCGGAATCCTTGTCTACCGGTACAAAGGGGACCAGGTAGCACTGCCCAATGACAGCGGCGTCATTGGCCGGGGCCTCATCAATGACGGCGGTAGCCACGGGGGTTCCGCCCGCGGCGTTGCCGGGTTTGTAGGTTCCGGTGGCAACCTGATAGATCACATCAAAGGCCGTTGTGGCCTGTCCCAGCGCATCCTGTAGTACCGTGGCGTAGAGTTTGTTTTCCTTCATGGAGTTTAACGCCTCGCCGGTGGCGTCGATCCCCAGAACCGGAACGGTAAGGATCGTGCCGTCGTTGGCATCGCTCTTGGTAAGGCCGTTCTGGACAAGAGATTCCACCGCTCCCAGGGCCATGCCGTCATTCTGGGCGGCGACTACGTTGAACCTGCCCCGGTAGGCGCCGATCCAGGCGTCCATTTTCTGCTGGGCCTGATCCGGGGTCCAGTTCGCCGTATCCCGGGCCACGATATTAACCGTATACCCCCGGGTCTTGAGTTCCGAAAGAAGACCCGCTTCCCGGTTGACCTGGGCCGGATGGCCGAGCTGTCCCAGGATGAGGAGCATGTTCAGGGCCTTCCCCGGGGCCTTATCGGGATTCTTGTCGAAATAATCGGCAATAAGCTGGCCCTGATACCGGCCGCCTACAAATTCAGGGGAAGACGCAAAGAAGAAGTTCTTTCCTACCTTGAGGGACTCCACTGTGGGCTGGATATTGGAATAGGCCGCGGCCCCGCCCTTTTCGGCGATGAGCTGATTCATCTGGTCGGAAAGTTCGGGCACCAGGGGGATAATAACAAAATACTTGTACCCTTGATTGAGCAGGGTCTGGAGCTGGGTAAGCTGGGTGTCCGGGGCGTTATTCGCGTCCTGAACATTGAGGTCCACCCCTTTTTCCACGGCTAATCTCCGTATATTCTCCGCGTAATCCTTCAGAAACTGTTCATTCATGTTCCGCATTAAGAGGGCAATCTGGGGCTTGGCGCTGGCCTGGGCGCCGCCTGATTGTCCCCCCGACTGCTGGCCGCCGCCTCCGGCGAATACCAGGGCGGAAACCGCGAATAGTACCGCGAGAATCAACACCATTTTTTTCATGTCTTTTCCTCCATAAACATTGTTTTGGTCCTTTTCAGGGCCGTTGGGGTATTGTATTTCTCCTTTTTTTACCGGTAAAGTTACTTTTTTATTGAAAAAGGTCAAAAAAATCTTTTTTTGAAGACAATGTGGCCCCGTCATTCCACAAAGGGAAAGAGCAGTTTCTGGTTCTCCGGCTCGTAGAGGTTTTCCACGGTGATAAGCACCGAGCCGGTATCGATAAAGGGGGGCAGGCGGCGGTTTCCCGCGGCGTCCCGGGCGGCCCGTACCGCAAGGTAGCCCATGTTGAAGGGCTTTTGTATGACCACGGCGTCGATGATCCCCTCTTCAATCAGGTTGATCTTCCCCAGGGGGTTGTCGATGCCTGCCAGCCGGATCTTTCCGGCGGCCCCGGAATCCAGCAGGGCCTGGGCCACGCCTATGGTGGAGATCTCGTTCATCGTCAGAATACCCCCCAAATCGGGGTGTTCCCGCAGGATTTCCCCGGTGACGGCATAGGCCCGATCCGCGAAGTTATTGGTAAACCAGGTGCCCACCACCGGATAGCGGCCGTCCTTTTCCAAAACCTCCCGAACCCCCCGCTCCCGGTCTATGGCGGTGGTCGTCCCCGGGACATGGCTGACGATTGCCAGCTTCCGGCCCGGTTCCAGGACGCGGATCATTTCGAGGGCGACCTTTTCCCCTCCCTCCACATTGTTGGTGGCGACAAAGGTCCGGGGAAGGGGGCTGTCCACCCCGGAATCCATGGTTATCACCTTGACCCCCGCGGATACGGCCTCTTCCACCAGGGGCGCCAGGCGGATAAAGTCCGTCGCCGCCAGGATCAGAACCGTCGGGGGATCATCCCGGAGGATGTTTTCTATGATCCGGATCTGGCCGTCCACGTCACTCTCGACCCCGGCCCCTTGAATATCCAGACGGAGGCCGAATTCATTCGCCCCGGCCCGCATACCGGTTTTGACCACCTCCCAGAATTCCGAATCATTGGCAATGGCCTTTATCACCGCGGTAACCCGGATATCCTGCTCCGGGGGCGGGCGGACCAGGAAGAAGATGCCCAGGCTGCCCCCCAGGAATATCAGGGCCAGGATGGCCGGGATGAGGATGTCGAAACCCCGGGAAGTCCGGCTTTCCCCGGGGGCCCTCAGGTTTTTTGCCCCGTTCATGGCGGCTCCTTTTTTACGGCGGGAAGGTGGATGAACACCGTGGTCCCCTCCTCCTCCCGGCTTTCAAATTCAAGACCGTAGTCGGGGCCGAAGTAGAGTTTGATCCGTTCATCCACATTACGGACCCCGACGCCGCTGCCGGGAACCCCGGTTTCGGGGCCGTCTTCGGCCCCGGCCCCGTAACGTTTCCCCCGGTTCCCGTCCCGGGGGCCGCGGAGCCTGCGGCGGAGTTTTTCCAGAGCCGCGGCGTTCATCCCGATCCCGTCGTCCCGGACCACCAGGTCCATACCCGCGGGGGTCCGGCAGCCGGAAATAACCACCGTCCCCGCGATGGAGTTGTTTTTTATCCCGTGATAAATGGCGTTTTCCACCAGGGGCTGGAGGATGATCTTGACTATCTGAAAGGATTTGATCTCCTCCGCCACCTCGATCCGGTAATCCAGCCGGTCCTTGTAACGGATCTTCTGGATGGTCAGATAGTTTTTAACGTGCTCAATCTCGGAGGCGACGTCGATTATTTCCTGCCCCTTGCTGATGGAGAGGCGGAAGAGCCGGGCCAGGGCGGAGGTCATGGCGATCACCTCCCCCTGTTTGCCCCCTTCGGCCATCCAGATCACCGAATCCAGGGTATTGTAGAGGAAGTGGGGGTTGATCTGCATCTGCAGGGCCTTGAGTTCGCTCTTCCGCTTCTGCTCCTGTTCCAGGGTAACCCGCCGGAGGAGCGCCTTTATTTCCCCCACCATGATGTTGAAGTCCTTCCCCAATTCCCCGATCTCGCTGGAGGAACGGATGTCCACCAGGATATCGAAATTCCCCTGTTCCACCGCGAGCATGGACCGGCGGAGTTCTTTGATGGGTTTGGATATACGCTGGGAGATGAATATGGAGATGGCCATGGAGGCGATCAAAAAGAAAAGCCCCCAGAAGGTATAACTCCGCCGGATAGCGCCGCGGTTTTCCACAAATTCACTCCGGTAATTTACCCCCACCACTTTCCAGCCCGTGGAACGCATGGTTTCGACACTGTAAAATTTGTCCCGGTCCTCATCGTCCCCGGGGAAATACCCCGTGGTCTCGTCGATAATCCGGCGGATATTTTCGGTTTTAAGGCCGCCGTAGAGGAGCTGCTGCTGGGGATGATACACGATGTCCCCCCGGCGATCCACCACAAAGAGATACCCCCGCTCGCCCAGTTGAATGGAGCTGCATATCCGGTCGATGATCCGGAAGTTGAGGTCCACGAGGAGTATCCCCAGGCCCTGACCGGTCTTTTCGTCGATGATCTCCCGGGAAAGGGAAATGACCCAGCGGTACCGGCCTTTGATGATGTTCTGTACGTGGGAGGAGGAAACCACCGCCCCTCCCCGGGCTTCCCGGGCCGTGGCGTACCAGGACTGCCGGGAGGGATCCGCCACGGGGTTCAGGACGTTTTCCCGGTCCTGGGTGACAAATCCCCCCCGGTAACTGAAGATCCCGATCAGGGAAATATCATTCCGGGTGGTGGTCATCACCGTAAGGACCGACCGGACCGGTTCCGCGGCGGCCTCCCTTTCCGCGCCGGAAGCCGCCTCCAGGTATTCCCGCACACTGCCGTCGGCCTCCACAAAGGCGGAGATCGAGTCCATATAGTCGATATAGAATTCGATGTTGTCGGCAATCTGCCGGACCAGCAGCTGGGTGTAACGCCGGGAGGTGATCCGGACGGTTTCTTCGGTTACCCCAAAGGCGATAAGGATGGCCCCCACAATGACGATCACCAACAGAACCGTAAAGGCCAGGGCGATGGTAACCTGGATGCTTTGGAACCTCGGTTT
>JAIRMO010000036.1 GCA_031258625.1 Spirochaetaceae bacterium
CCGAGTTCGGGGCGGGCCAGCGGCCCTATGAGGCCCACGGCGCGGGGGGCCCTAGGGGCATCCCGCGCCCTCCTTCGCCCGCCAGTGGTAGGCGAAGGAAGGCGCGGCCCTTCCTTTACCCGTCCCGAGTTAGGGGGGGCCATAGGCCCTTTTATGCCCATGGAGTGGGGGGCTATAGGGGAATCCCGCGCCCTCCTTTGACATCCCCGGCCCGGGGTGTGCCGATGTCAACCGGGGGAGCAGCCCTTCCTTTACTCGCCCCGAGTTAGGGGGGGGCCATAGGCCCTTTTATGCCCATGGAGCGGGGGGCTCTAGGGGAATCCCGCGCCCTCCTTCGCCCGCCAGTGGTAGGCGAAGGAGGGCGCGGCCCTTCCTTTACTCGCCCCGAGTTAAGGGCGTAAAGCCCCCTATGGGGGCGTTGATCCCTGGGCGGTTAGGGGTTATAGTTAAAGAAGGGAGGTAACCATGGGTAGAGCAAGCCTGCTTGAATTAAAACCGTTTTATGAGATCACAAAAACCACGGGAAGACCCCCTAAGGATACGGTTCCTTTTATTGGGTGTCCCCGGCAGCATCCGTCGGATAAAAATAAAATCATCCTTATTTACGATCCCCTGGGGAAAAACACCAAACTTTTGGAATTTAAATTTGAGGATGTCCTTTGTATTGAGGAAGTCCTTTCCGCGGTTACCGAAGCCGGGGAGGGAGTCCCCCTGGTCAAACTTTGGATCCGTAAGGGCGCCCATGGGGTCATCCTGGAACCCTTTGAAGTGGAGGATTCGACACCCTTCACCGTCAAACACCAGGATCTGTCTGAAGGGTTTTTACGGTCCCCTTCCCCATGACCCCTGCCGGGGGCCGGTATTTTACAACCTCCCCCCGGGGAGATCCCGCCAATACCATCCGATGTACCCTCTGCCCCCGGTCATGTTCCATTCCGGCGGGGGCATCCGGCCGGTGCGGGGTCAGGGTAAACCGGGATGGGGTGGGAACCATCCCCTTTTACGGCCGTATCACCTCCATGGCGGCGGACCCCATCGAAAAAAAGCCCCTCTACCATTACCGGCCCGGTGTTTCGATCCTGTCCCTGGGGTTCTTGGGTTGTAACCTCTACTGTCCCTTTTGCCAGAATTGGCGCATCTCCCAGGATATCCGTGCCGATATTCGGCCCGATACCCGGCTTCTCTCCCCGGAGGAAGCGGTGGCAACGGCCTTAACCGCGGGGATTACCCAGCTTGCCTATACCTACTCGGAACCCCTGATCCATATTGAATACCTTCTGGATTGTATGAAAATCGCCCGGGAACAAGGGATAGCCAATGTACTGGTGAGTAACGGATGTTTACAAAAAGAAGCGGCCGCGGAGATCCTCGCCCTGACCGATGCGGCCAACATCGATCTTAAATCATTTTCCCCGGATACCTATACCCGGACCCTGGGGGGGAATTTGACGGCCGTGCTGGAGTTTATCACCCTGGCATACCGGATGGGGGTACACCTGGAAGTTACCACCCTGATCGTACCGGACCTTAACGACGGCGAAAAAGAAATTGAGGGGTGTCTGAAATTTTTAACGGGCCTTTCTCCCCATATACCCTGGCACCTTTCGGCCTATCATCCCGACTACCGCTGGGATGCCCCCCCTACGGACGCTTCCCGGCTCGAAAAAATCGCCCGCCGGGCCCGGGAAAACCTGGCCTATGTTTATACCGGAAACATCCCCGGAGAAACCAACGACACTCCCTGCCCCCACTGCGGCAGCCCTTTGGTCAGGCGCCGGGGCTATTCGGTAAATACCCGGGGGCTTGTCCTGAAAAAGAAACAGGGAAAAAGCACCTATTACTGCGCCCTCTGCGCGAAGCCGGTACCGGTGATCCGCTTTTGAGATTGGAACTACCGACTTTAGGCGCCTTTACTTAAACCAGGGTAAAAAACAGGAAGCCAAAAACCGCCAGCAGCATTGATCCGGCCAGAACATACACCCAGAGGGGCAAATTTTCCACCCCTTCCTTCCGAAGGGGTTTTGTATCCCCCCCGTCCCGCCCGGAGGCGGCGGAATACCCGCAGACCGGGCATCCCCCCTTAAAAATCCCCTCCTCTCCCACAAAACCGCAGGCGGGACACCGGACCGAAGCGAAATACCGTCCGCACCGGGGGCAATGTTTTGTTTCCCGGCTTACCTCGGCGCCGCAGTGTTCGCAAAAAAAACGGGGGTGTTTCATCTCCTCGGGTACCCGGGGCGGAGTACGGAGCGTGAAAACCGGCGGCTCACCGCCATGGGATTACTTTGCTTAAAAATGACGGCCCCTCTTTTACCGGTACGGTCCACCCCCCTACCCCGCGGCTTTTTTTTCTTGGCCGCCGGTGGTTTTTGCCGGATGATCCGCCCCCCGGCTTTCGGTCTTGGGCGGGGATGAATCCGCCGGTGACGCGGCGGGAGCTTCCCCCGGGGCAGGTTTAGCGGAAGAGGCAACGGGTTTACTCCCCCCTTTCTTATCGGTCACATAAAACCCGGAACCTTTAAAAATAATACCGGACCCGCCGTTGATGATCCGGCGCACCTCCTTGCCGCATTGGGGACAAGTGGTTAAAGGGCGGTCGCTCATGTTTTGAAAAACATCAAAATAATACCCGCAGCTTTTACATTCATATTCGTAGGTCGGCATGACAAATCCTTTTTATTATACCCTATAAATTTGAATTTTTCAGATAAGGAATTAACGAATTCTTTACCTGAAGAAAATTCCCTTTTCAACAGAACCCGGTTAGGACGAAACCTTTTTAGCTAATTTGAATATAACGATAACATATTAAAAAGTAAAGCGATCCCCTGGGGGCTCAAGGATCCGGTCCGTATGATCAACGCGGCCTCTTCCTGGGAGGGAACATTGGCAAAAAGGGCGGCGGCCAAGGACAGGGGGTCTCCCTCACCCGCGGGGGGCAAACCGGTCATAAAAACCCGGGTCAGGGAAAAAAGGGACGCCAATCCCTTAGCGTGGTTTACCGATGGGGTTTCAATCCGCAAAAAAGCCTCATATTCCTTCCCCGCTTCCCCCTCAGGAACATCGTAGATACTAAAAAAGATCCGATCCGCGGGGATTTGCAGGGGGATTTCCAGCAGGGCCAGGAACTGATTAACCGGCGCGCCCCCTTCATCGGTCCAGCCGGCTAAGAGGGCGTCCCGGCGAAGGGCCGCAAATTCCGGGGGAACCGCTGCCCCCGGAGGGGGAATCAGGGGGTCCCCGTCGGAAACCAGGGCCCGGCGGGAAGTCAAGAAGATCGAAAGGTCGTACCGGTCGGAACGCCAATAGGAGCCCCCCCTGGCCGAAGGGCGTTTTTTCCAGAAAGGATCAAAGGCAAAGGAGAAGTCTATCCGTTTATTGGGATATTTACCCCGGGCCGCCACCATGAAAGACCGCTCCGATCCCGGCGGATAAGCGGCAACCACCGCGAAATTGGTTTTATCGAGAAACTCCCCGGCCTCTTTTCCGCTAAATCCCCCCAGGGAAATAAACTCCAAGAGGGGGCGCGCTCGGGGAACATCCATGGAGATGTAGGCCGCGGCTCCGGGCGACAGGAAGGCAAATTCCCCGTTTTCATCAACAGCCGGCTTTTTGGGACTGGTGGCGCAGGATACGAAAAAGAGAATCCCCCAGCACAAAAGCCCCGGCCCTTTAAATTTCATCGCCTATACCTTATCAATATCCGCTATCCAAACTTCATCCCCGGCTTCCAGTTCCCGTCCCTGGATTTTCTCCCATACCACCGAAACCGACAGGGTCTCCGCAGCCACATAGTCCGAAAAAGCTTCCCAGGCGGCCTTGAGCCGGTCCGAACCGTAGAGGCGCAGCCGGATCCGATCGGTAATCGTAAGGCCCTTATCCTTCCGCATATTCTGTACCCCCCGGATCAGGTCCCGGACATCCCCTTCCTGGGCCAGTTCCTCGGTTACCTCGGTGTGGAGGGCTACGGTGAGGGTCCCCTCGTTTAAGACCCGGAGCCCTGCCTTCTCAATCCGCCGGATATCCACCTTCTCCGCGGTAATTTCCACCGGCTTCCCCGCAACCTCAATGGAAAGGGTTGCCCCCTCCAGAAGCCCCTGGATCTCAAGCTGGCTTAACGCGGCGATCCGGTCCGCGGCGGCCTTCATATCTTTCCCCAGTTCCTTCCCCAGGATACGGAAATTGGCCTTGGCCTCGTAGACCACCAGATCCTCTTCGTTATCCCGGAAGATTACGGTTTTTACGTTAAGCTCTTCCCGGATAATATCCTCCATTTCCAGGAACACCTTCTTTTCATCGGCGTTCCGGGTTACCAGTTCCACCGCCTTGAGGGGCTGCCGCACCTTGAGGTTGTATTGGGACCTGAGGGCCCGGCCCATGGAAACCGCGTGCTGGGCCAGCCCCATCTTGTACTCCAGTTCCCGGTCCCGCCGCTCCTCCCGGGGGAGGGGAAAATCGGTCAGGTGGACCGATTCCGCCTCCCCGTCACGGCGGAGGTTCCTCCAGATGGCGTCGGTGGTAAAGGGCATAAAAGGACAGGCCACGGTGATCAGGGTTTTAAGGACGTCGTAGAGGGTCCCATAGGCCTCGGTCTTATCCGTATCGTTCTCAAAGATTCCACCGGCGGAAGACCGCCAGAAACGCCGCCGGGAGCGGCGGATATACCAGTTGTTGAGGAGGTCGATGAATTCGATGACGGGGTCCACCGCCCGGGAGAGGTCGTAGGCGTCCAGGGCGGTACTCACCCGCTCCGTCAGGGTTTCCGCCACCGAAAGGATCCACTGATCCAGGGGGTTCGAGGGCTTGTCCGGGGCCCCGGCGGGACTCATGCCGTCGATGTTGGCGTAGGTAACGAAGAAGCTGTAGGCGTTCCACAGGGGGATGATGATGCTTTTCATCACATCCCGGACCCCTTCGTCGGAATAACGGAGGTCGTCGGACTTGACCACCGCCGAATGGATCAGGAAGAGCCGCAGGGCGTCCGCCCCGAAGGTGTTGACCACCTCCATGGGATCGGTGAAGTTCCGCAGGCTCTTGCTCATCTTCTTGCCGTCGGCGGCCAGGACCAGGCCGCTGACGATACAGTTCCTGAAGGCGGGGCGCTTAAAGAGGGCCGCCGCCAGAACGGTGAGGGTGTAGAACCAGCCCCGGGTCTGATCGAGCCCCTCGTTGATAAAATCCGCGGGGAAATGGTCCTCGAAGGATTCCTTGTTCTCAAAGGGATAGTGGTTCTGGGCATAGGGCATGGCCCCGGACTCAAACCAGCAGTCCAAGACCTCGGGTATCCGGCGCATGACACCGGGACATTGCGGACCGCCTTCGGCGCTTCCGGCGGAACCGCGGCCTGCCGCCGAACAGGGTATCGTAATTTCATCCACAAAGTGCTTGTGGAGGTCCTCAGGCTCCCGGCCGGAAAGCGCCTTGAGTTCCTCCCGGCTGCCTACGCAGATGGTCTTGCCGCAGTCCGGGCATTTCCAGATGGGCAGGGGGTTCCCCCAGTAACGGTTCCGGCTGATGGCCCAGTCCCGGGCCCCCTCCAGCCACTTGCCGAAACGGCCGTCTTTGATATGGCCGGGGACCCAGGTGATTTTACGGTTGGCCTCCAGCATATCCTCCTTGATCTTTTCCACCTTCACAAACCAGGAACCCACCGCCCGGTAAATGAGGGGGCTCCCGCATCTCCAGCAGTGGGGATAGGCGTGGAGGATCTGTTCCCGTTTGACGAGCTTTCCCTCGGCCTTGAGCCGTTCCATGATGGCCTTGTCCGCGTCCTTGACAAAGAGGCCCCGGTAATCGGCCACCTCCGCGGTGAAGCGGCACTCCTCGTCCACCGGGCATATCACGGGGACACCTGTACCCTTGAGGACCCGCTGGTCGTCCTCCCCGAAGCCCGGGGCGGTGTGGACGATGCCGGTGCCGTCCTCGGTGGAGACGAAGTCCCCGCCGTAGACCCGGAAGGCGTTCTCTTCCCGGGCGGAGGCGAAATAGGGGAAAAGGGGCTCGTATTCGAGGCCCAGGAGGTCTCTCCCCTTCATGCGCCGGAGGATCCGGTACTCCCCTTCGTTTTTGTAGTAGGCCGGAAGCCGGGCCTCCGCCAGGATATAGCGGTCCTCCCCGTCCTGGACCGCCACGTATTCGAGGTCCGGCCCCACGGTGAGGGCCAGGTTCGAGGGCAGGGTCCAGGGGGTGGTGGTCCAGGCCAGGAGGTAGCCCCCGCCCTCATAGAAGGGGCTCTGCCCCCTAATCTTGAAGCGGACCGTGACGGCCGGATCGTGGACATCCTTGTACCCCCCCAGGTTGAGTTCGTGATTGGAGAGGACCGTGGCGCAACGGGGGCAGTAGGGCAGGATGTAATGGCCCTCGTAGAGGAGGCCCCGGTCCCAGAGGGAGGCCATGATCCACCAGATGGTTTCCATGTAATCCCGCTCCATGGTCTTGTAGTCGTTTTCAAAGTCCACCCAGCGGCCCAGGCGGGTGATCACCTGCCGCCATTCCCGGACGTAACGGAGGACCGCGGCGCGGCAGGCCTCGTTGAAGGCCGCCACCCCGTAGCGTTCGATGTCGGTTTTGGAATTGAGGCCCAGCTCTTTTTCGATGAGGTTCTCCACCGGCAGTCCGTGGCAGTCCCAGCCGAAGCGGCGCTCCACCTTCTTCCCCCGCATGGTCTGGTACCGGGGGATGATGTCCTTGATGGTACTGGGGACAAAATGGCCGAAGTGGGGCATTCCCGTGGCAAAGGGGGGGCCGTCGTAGAACACGTACTCCGCCGCCCCCTCACGCCGGGCGACGGATTTCTTGAAGGTATCGTTTTTTTCCCAGAGGGCAAGAATTTCTTCTTCCAGTTTGGGAAAGCTCACCTTGGGGTCCACCTGTTTATACACCGTTCACCTCTCTTGTTTTATTACCATGCCATAACAGGGTGTCCTTTTCCAATTTGGTTAATTTAGAGGAATAAAAGACCTTTCCCCGCCGCAAGGCTTATGGGCCGGGACTTTCCCATAAGCCGTTCAAATCGGCGCCGGCGGGCTAACCTCCGTAAACCGCGATCATAACCCCGGCGGCGATTGCCGTACCGATAACCCCGGCCACGTTGGGGCCCATGGCGTGCATCAGGAGGAAGTTCCCCGGATCGCATTCCAGGCCCACCTTGTTGGAGACCCGGGCGGCCATGGGCACCGCCGAAACCCCGGCGGAACCGATGAGGGGGTTGATCTTCTCCTTGAGGAAGAGGTTCATGAACTTGGCCACGAGGATCCCCGTGGCGGTGGCGATGGAGAAGGCCAGAAGTCCCATGACCACGATGATCAGGGACGAGGGGTTGAGGAATTTTTCCGGGGTCATCTGGCTGCCCACCCCCAGGGAAAGGAAGATGGACACGATGTTGATGAGCTCGTTCTGGAGGGTCTTGGACAGGCGCTCCACCACCCCGCATTCCCGGATAAAGTTCCCGAACATGAGGCAGCCGATGAGGGCCGCCGCCGAGGGGATCAACAGGATGGAAAGGGTGAACACCACGACGGGGAAGGCGATCTTTTCCGTCTGGGAAACGGGCCGGAGCTGTTTCATCCTGATGAGCCGTTCATGTTTGGTGGTGAGGAGCTTCATGATGGGGGGCTGGATCATGGGCACCAGGGCCATGTAGGAATAGGCCGCCACCGCCAC
>JAIRMO010000104.1 GCA_031258625.1 Spirochaetaceae bacterium
CCTTGTATTACCACAAGGCAGCCCAACTCTTTTTTGCTCATCATGTATTTCATGCCTCCAATCTTATCAGGGGTGCAATTTTCCCTGAATAGTCTTAGGGGTGAAATTATCACTGATGAACAACAGGCGGTTGTTTTTTACTTGACAAAAGACTTTATTTGCGGTATTACAAAATCACAAAACAAATGGGGGGCTGGATATTTCCGGCTGAGATGGCGTGAATCGAAGCGCCGGACCCTTGAACCTGATCCGGATAATGCCGGCGGAGGGAATGGCTGACGAGGCGCCTCTGCGGGATGTTCCGCGGGGGCGTTTTTTTATGCCCCCGGAGGAGGGGATATGAAAAACGTGCTGACCATCGCCGGTTCCGATCCGTCGGGCGGCGCCGGTTTTCAGGCGGATCTTAAGACCATGTGCGCCCTGGGGGTGTACGGGATGACGGTGATTACGGCCGTTATCGCGCAGAACACCTGCGGGGTGTACCGGATACAGGAGATGGAAGCCGGCATGGTTACGGCCCAGATTGACGCGGTCTTTGACGACATTCGCGTGGACGCGGTGAAGGTGGGCATGGTATCAAACGCCGCCGTCATCCGGGCGATACGGGAAGGACTCCTCAAGTACGGGGCGAAAAACATCGTCATCGATCCGGTGATGGTGGCAAAAAGCGGCGATCCCCTGCTCCGCCCCGAGGCGGTAACGGCGGTCCGGGATTTTGCCGTCATGGCCGATATACTCACCCCCAATATTCCCGAAGCGGAAATCCTTGCGGGCTTCCCCATTAAAACCGAGGAGGATATGCGGCGGGCCGCCTCCGTCATTGCGGAGCGGGGGGCAAAAAACGTCCTCATTAAGGGGGGGCACCGGACGGGGAACAGCGCCGGGGACCTGCTCCTTGCAGGCGGGAACTTTGTTTTCCTCCGGGCCGGCCGGATCAACACCAAAAACACCCACGGCACGGGCTGTACCCTTTCCTCGGCTATTGCCTGCCGCCTTGCCCTGGGGGACACGATGGACGACGCGGTCCGGGCGGCAAAGGACTACATCACCCAGGCCATCGTCGATTCGTATGAGGTGGGAAAAGGAAACGGCCCGGTGGGCCATCTGGCCGCCCTCTACCGCCGGGCCGGTATGGACATGCCAGAGGAGGTATGAAATGAAAAAAAAGACCATGTTTCTGCTTTGGGCGGGGGCGGCCATATCCATTTCCGAGATATACACCGGGGGGCTCCTGGCGCCCCTGGGGCTCGGCAAGGCCCTGACGGCGATTGTCCTGGGGCATCTTGTGGGGACGGGCCTTCTTGCCCTGGGGGGATATGTCTCCTTTGCCCGGCGGCGCAACGCCATGGACAGCGCGGCCTTTTCCCTGGGCCGCAACGGCGGCAAACTGGCGGCCCTCTGTAATGTGGTCCAGCTTACGGGCTGGACCGTGGTGATGGTGGTCCAGGCGGGAAGCGCCGTAACCGCGCTTTTTCCGGCCCTCCCCTTTGCCCCGGCCGCCCTTGTCCTGAGCCTTTTGGTCCTCCTCTGGGCCGTGCTTTTCGGTAGCCCCGCCCAGTGGATCAACAGCGCCGTGGTGATCCTGCTGGCGGTCCTCTCGGGGACGCTTTTTTGGGAAAGCGCCGGAAGGGCCGGGGGGCCGGGGGGTTTTTCGGAGGGTCTGAATTTCGCCCTGGCCCTGGAACTCTCCATCGCCATGCCGGTTTCCTGGCTCCCCCTGGTAGGGGACTACAGTTACCGGGCAAAGGACCCCGCCTGCGCTTCGGCGGCGCCCTTCGCGGGGTATTTTCTGGGCAGCGTGGGTATGTACGTTTTCGGCCTCTGTATCGCCCTCAAAACGGGGGAGGATTTTTTCGCCCTCATCGCGGCAAGCCGCTTCCGGTTCATCGCCTGCGCGGTGGTGGTCTTCTCCACCCTGACCACCGCGTTTCTGGACCTCTACTCCGCGGCAATATCCTCCACCCGGATCATTACCGTAAAAAACCTTAAAACCCCTCTTTTGGTTATCGGCGTATGCTCAGGGGTCCTCTCGACGGTCTTTCCCGTGGAAGCCTACTCCGGTTTTCTGACGAATTTTCTTACCGCCATCGGTATGGTTTTTGTACCGGTTTACGGGGTGATCTTCATCGACTTTTTTATGAAGCGGCCCGAAGACAAAAGCCGGCGGGGAATCAATGTGCCGGGCGCTGCGGCGGTGCTGGGGGGTATGGCGGTTTACGCGCTCTGTACCCGGTACGAAGCGGGGATTCCCACCTTGCTGAGTATAGCCGCGGTGGCGGTCCTCTACATCCCGGCCGTCTCGGCGCGGGCGAAAAGAAATATGACACCGGCGGTTGACCTCTGATTTACCCGGGCGGGCATGGTACCCGCCCGACATCTTACCCATGAGGAATAAAATATGATTATTGAAGAATCGGCTCGTATTATTGACGAAGTGCGGAACCAACGGCCCCTGGTGCATTGTATTACCAACTACATTACCACCAACGACTGCGCGAACATCCTCCTCTCCTTTGGGGCATCCCCGGCCATGTGCGACGCCTGGGACGAGGCCTACGATTTTGCCCGGATTTCCGCTTCCCTCTATATCAACTTCGGAACCTATATCAAGGAACAGGAAGCGGCGGCGGTGGAGGCGGCCCTGGGGGCCAAGGCGGCGGGGCGGCCCGTGGTGGTTGACCCCGTGGGATGCGCCGCGATCCGCCGGCGGATTGGGATTCTGGACCACCTCCACGAGGCGGCGGGGATAAACCTCATCAAAGGCAATATGGGGGAGATTATGGCCCTGGCGGGGAAGGACGCGGAGGTGAAGGGGGTGGACTCGGACGGGGCGATACCCGGTATTGAGGAGGCGGTCCAGCTTCTGGCGGCGAAATACCGCTGCGTGGTTGCCGCCACCGGCCGGGTGGACGTGGTGGGGGACGGGAAGCGGCTTGCCCGGATTTCCAACGGCGCGGAGATGCTGACCCGGATCACCGGGGCGGGCTGTATGACCGGGGCCCTCTGCGGGGCGGCCGCGGCCGTAGCGGGCCGGGACGGGGGGGCCATGTTCGCCGCCGCCTGCGCCGCCATCGCCGTCATGGGTATCGCCGGGGAACTGGCCTTTGAACAGGCCCGGCTTCCCGGTTCCTTCCGGGTGGCCCTGATCGACCGTGTTTACGGGATTACCGGCGACACCCTGCGCCAAAGGGGGAACATAACGTGTTGAATCCCGCGGACCTCCTCCTCTACCTCTGTACCGACCGGGTTCTGTCCCTGGGGCGGCCCATCACCGAAGCGGTGGAAGAAGCCGTCGCCGGGGGCGTGACCATGGTACAGCTCCGGGAAAAAGCGGCTTCCACCGGGGAGTTTTACCGGATCGCCCTGGAGGTCCAGGCAATTACCCGGCGTTTCCATGTCCCCCTGGTAATCAATGACCGCCTGGACATTGCCCTGGCGGTGGGGGCCGAGGGCCTCCACATCGGCCAGTCGGATCTGCCCCTGTCCGCGGCTCGGCGGCTGGGGGGAACCACGCTGTTTATCGGCGTCTCCGTCTCCACGGTAAAGGAGGCCCTGGACGCCCAAGCGGCGGGGGCGGATTATCTGGGGGTGGGGGCGGTGTACCCCACGGGGAGTAAGGCCGATGCGGGGGAAGCCATCGGCCTTGAAGGGCTGGCGGGGATCCGCGCCGCCGTGGGGATCCCCGTGGTGGCTATAGGCGGTGTCAACGGGGCCAACGCGGCGGCGGTGATGGGTACCGGCGTTGCGGGGATAGCGGTGATCTCCGGCATCCTCTCCCGGCCCGACATACGGGCGGCGGCCCGGAATTTGCGGATGATTCTGGATGAAGCCGCGGCACGGGGCTGAGGCATGAAAAAAGACATCCGGGACTACCGGGGGGCCATCTTTGATCTGGACGGGACCTTGATCGACTCCACCCACGTCTGGGATCATCTGTGCCGGGACTGGCTTTTGGCCCAGGGGAAAAGCCCGGAGGTCCGTCTGGAGCGGGACATCGAAATGATGACCCTCACGCAGTCGGCGGAGTATGTACGCCGCCGTTACGGCATCACCCTTTCGGCCCGGGAAATCATCGCCCGGTGGGAGGGGATGGCCCTGGGGGCCTATGAGACCACGGTGGCCCTGAAAGAAGAAACCGCGGCCCTGGCCCGGGAATTGTACGGCCTGGGGCGGGCCCTGGCGGTGGTAACCTCCTGCTTCCCCGCGGCCTGTGAAGCGGTGCTGCGCCGCCACGGCCTGCGGGACCTTTTTTCCGCGGTTCTCTACACCGATGAGGCGCCCGGGGACAAAAGCCGCCCCGATATATGGACGGCCGCAGCCCGGCGGCTGGGGCTGGAGGGCGCCTCCTGCATCGTCTTTGAGGACGCCTCCTATGCCCTCCGGGGGATTCGGGCCGCGGGCATGGCCTTCGCGGCGGTATACGACGACACCTGCACGGACTGGGAATGGATGAAGGCCGAAGCCGACTGGGTATTCGGCCCAAAGGAAGCGGGAAATCCCGGTTCCTTTTAACGTAAATCCCCCGGCAATGGGCCGGGGAATCTTACCGGAGGTATAAAATGGAACAACCTGAGGCAAGTTTGGCGATTCAGGTACTGCCGAAAACGGCAAAGGATGATGAGGCGCTCCGTATTGTGGATGCGGTAATCGCCTACATCAAAAACACGGGGCTCACCGCCTTTGTGGGCCCCTTTGAAACCACCGTAGAGGGCGGTTTCGACGAACTCATGGAGGTCGCCAAAGAGTGCCAGCTCATCTGTATCCGTGAGGGGGCGGAGGCGGTATCGACCTATATCAAAATCGCCTATAACCCTACGGGGGGAGTCTGGTCCATAGACAAGAAGGTTACCAAACACCATAACTGAAAAATTCAGGCGGAAAAGCAGCCCCTATACCTTGTGGGGCTTTTGTTTCTACCGGTTTGTGGTATAATAGGGGTTAGAATATTGAAAAGGAGGTTTCCATGCCGGAACCCGCTAAAAGAGATGCCAAGGCTCCAAAATTCCTTGAAATTACGATAAAAGACAACGACGGTAAAGTTTGGTCCACTATTTATGCCCAAGCCAAGGAATTTTCCACCGGATCAGTCGGTTTTTATGCCTCCGAAAAGGCCGTCAACCCCGAAAGCGCCGAGCGTTACCAATGCAGCCTCAGTCTTACCCTCATCGGTTCCAAGCCGGGAAAGTAGGGGGAAAAGATTAAGGCGATCTTGAAATCGCCCGATTCATGGTAGACAATCCTATCCACCTTCCCATGGGAGGGAAAAAACGGTATGATGGCGCTATGAAAAAGGAATTTCTCCCCTACGATGTGGTCCGGAACAACGCCCTCAAACTGGCCCATCGTATTTATCATGACGGGTTTATTCCCGATGTCATTTATGTTTCCCTCCGGGGCGGCGCGTACCTGGGGAACGTGATCAGTGAGTATTTTAAGATTGTCCGTACCAGCGGCCGGCCGGTGTATTACGCGGCGGTGGTGGCCCGTTCCTATACCGATGTCCGCAAGGCGGGGAAGATCAAGGTTGAAGGCTGGACCTATGCGCCGGAACACCTCCGGGTGGGGGATAAGGTCCTTTTGGTGGATGATATTTTTGATTCCGGCCAGACCGTTAATTACCTGGTACAGATCATCCTGGAAAAGGGCATTCCCCGGGAAGATTTAAAAGTGGCGGTCCATGATTATAAATATTTTTACGATAAACCGGATCAGCTTCCTATTCAGCCCGATTATTGGTGCAGAAAACATGAACTGTCCATCCATGAAGAGGACCGCTGGATCCATTATATGAGCCATGAGCTGGTGGGTTTAAGCCGGGAAGAACTGGAGGAGCGCTATTATGCCCCGGATCCCCAACTGCGGAACGTTCTGGACGTGATCCCCTGACCCGGCGAGAGGCGGTATGCGATATTGCGGTATTGATGAAGCGGGCCGGGGCCCCCTTGCCGGGCCGGTCTGCGCCGCCGCGGTGATCCTCCCCGAAAATTTTCCCCGGGAGATCCTGGGGGATTCAAAAAAACTGAGCCCCCGGGAGCGGGAAGGGGCCATGAGCGTCATCTACCGGGGGGCCTTTGCCTGGGGCATAGGCTGGGCATCGGCCTTTGAGATAGACCGGATCAACATCCTTAAAGCGAGCCTCCTCGCCATGAAACGGGCCTTTGAGGAGCTGGCCGCCGCTTCCGCTGGGGACCTGCCCCCGGGGATCACCGCCATTGTGGACGGCCTTTACGTACCGGACATCCCCATCCCCTGCCGGGCCCTGGTCAAGGCCGACGCCCAGGTGCCGGAGGTAATGGCCGCCTCGATCCTCGCCAAAACCGCCCGGGACCGGATGATGGAACGGTACTCCTGGCTTTACCCCGACTACGGTTATGACCGGCATAAGGGCTATCCCACCCAGGACCACCTGAAAAAAATCGCCCTCCACGGGCCTTCCCCCATCCAACGCCGGAGTTTCCGGGTCAAACCAATTCAGTTACCCCTTTTTAATCCTCCCGGGGACGGACGGCCTTAACGGACCGGGGCTTCCGAGGGCCCGGTTTGGCGGGGTTGGTTTTGTTCTTCGCCCCCCCGGTTTTAACCAGTATCCGCTTGCCCTTTTCCGGGGGGGCCTTTCCCCCCCGCTCATACCCCCGGGAACGGGGCTCCCCTTTCCCCCGGCCCCGATCCTCCGGCGGCTTCCGGTGTTCTCCCCGCTTCTTCTCCCGAACCGCCTTCTCCAGTACCTTGAGGGCCTCGTCAAAGCCCTGGAGGAATTCGGAAAGATCCTCCGCAAAAAGGATCACCGACTGGCGGTCAAAGCCCCCGGTTTCCCGGTTTTTGCTTTCCACGACGTTGAGGTAGATGTCCCCCAGACGGTTCTCTTTTACATTAAAAAAGTAGGTTCTGTTTTGTAAAAGAACCTTGGTCGAAAACAATTCTCCCCGTATCCCCATATTCCCGCTCCTGTTAGTCCCCGGCTTGATCCGCCTGGGTAACCAAATGCCGCTGCCATTCGATAAGGTCCCGCTCCATCCGTTTATCCGAGCCCTCCACGTCCGCCATGATCCGGAAAACCGGTTCCGTACCGGAGCCCCGCATCCAGACGCAGGCCGGGGTATGGCCGGTTTTGGTCGAAAAAAGGATCTTTAAGCCCCCCCGGCCGGCATCGGAGAATCGGGAAAGCCCCCGTTTTTCTTCCATCCCCACAAAGGCGGTGGCGCTCCACCCGGTGATGCCGTAACGGTCGTTAAGGTAATCCTTCCGCTCCTCCCATTCCCGGAGGAAAAGCTCCTGGTACCGTTTTTTGAGGAGCCCGTGGTCGGCGGTTTTAATCCGCAGCAGGGCCTCCGGGGTATAGGAACCGGTGGTGATAAAGGGCGGAAGGGCCGCGATAATATCCGCCAGGGTAAAGTCAGGATGATAGACCTCGGCCTGATCCGACAGATCACACCAGAGTTCAAAAAAGCCCTTCCGGTCCCCTTCGCTCCGGATGGTAAGGAGTTTTACCAGGGCCAGCACCGTGTTAATGGGGTCCCGTACCGCCGAAGGGTGGGTAATATTACCCCCGGCGGATCCCTCCCCCAGGATCCGTACCAGATACCCCTGCTCCCGGAGCTTCCGGGCCAGGCCCACCACATTGGCCTCCCCCACCTCGGCCCGGAAAACCGACACGTCAAAGGCCTTGGCGATCCGGTCTACCCGCATGGACGTGGGGCCGTTCACCGCAACGGCCGCCTTCCTGAGGGCGTTTCCCTTGTTATCAAACCGGAGTTCACCGGTCCACACCAGGTGGGCCAGTTCGGAAACACAGGCCAGGGCGAAAACCTCCTGGGCTTCCAGGGCCCGGGCCCGTCCCTCCCCCTCGTCCCAAAAGACCAGGTTCCCCCGGTCCCCGTCGCAATCCGGCACATAGCCGATAACCACCGCGGGATTTTCCCGGTGGAGCTGTTCCACAAAACGCCGGCAGGGTTCCAGGGATTCCCCTTCCGGGACGATCCGGTGTATAATTTCCCGGGGTTTTTGGGACATCCCGTAAAACATGAGCCCCAGGGAACTCAAGAATTCCCGGTCTATGGACAGGGTCCGGGCGGATCCGTTAAAATCCGCCGCCACCCCCAGGGCTTCTTTCCGTAAACTCCGGGCCATGACCTCCAGGAGGGGGTTCCCCTCGGTTCCGCCGCCGGTTCCCGCGGTAAGCTCCCGGGTAAAATCGAGGTAGGCCCCGTAAGCCTCGGCTTTGATCTCCTGAAGGCCGGTGTATACCCGGGTAAGCTCCTCCACGTCCCCGGAACTTACCCAGGAAACCGCCTGGGATATGACCTGGGGCTCCGCCATCCGGGCCCGGAATTCCTCAATCAGGAGCAGGGCCTCCGTTGCAGGGAGTACCCCCCCGTCGGTAAGGCCGAATTTAAGGCCGTTATGCCCGATGGGGTTATGGCTTGCGGAGATATACACAAAGCCCTGGGCTTTTCCGGTCCGGGCATAGGCCATGATCTCCGGGGCCGCGGTGATAAAGGCAAACCGTACCCCGCAGCCCCGGGCCAAAAAGGTCCGGATCAGGGGATCCGCAACGGCCGGTCCCGTGGGCCGAGTGTCCATACCGACGATAACCTGGGGATGTTCCAGGCCGCTTTTTTTTTTAAGGTATTCCGCAAAAACCCCGGCGGCGACGCTCGCCATTACCCCATGGACCGCCCCTATTTCTTCCCCGGGACTCTCCTCATCGCCGTTTTTGGCAAAGATCCCCCGCCACCCCGAAGCCGAAAGGATCATCCGGTCCAGGGCCGTATCCAAAAGGGCTTTTGTTAAAGCCGGATCACCTCCTTTGAGGGGAATTACCGCGGGATCGGCAATAAAAAGTCCCGAATCAGGATGCCGTATTAACGCCATAGGGCAAGCTCCTTGTTACAATATGGAAACCCACAAGGGGAAAATAGTATACCGGTTTTTGAATTCAATTACTATAGCCTAAAATGAGAAAAACAACCCCCCACCAGTGGGTTTCCTGCCCCCGGCGGGCGGACCCCTGGGAACGCGCGGCGCCCCGCCCGGCAAAAGCACGCGAAACATTGAGCGTGTTGAGCAAAAGAAGCGGCACGGCGCAGGCCCAGGAAAGGCCACGGTGACGGCAAAGGCATCAGGCTGCCCCCCCGTAGGGGGTTGCATGAATATACGGTTAGGGTCTGACCCTTTGCGTATGTTTATGCAAAAACACTTCAGGGGTCTGACCCTTTGCGTATGTTTATGCAAGCCCTCGCCAGTGGGTTTCAGGCCACAGGAGCGCGGCCCCTGGGAATGAGCGGCTTCTCCCTCCGTCTGCCGGCGGGGTTTAGGCCCCTGACGGGCGGCCCCCTGGGAACGTGCGGCGCTCTCCTTCGGAAGCGATGAGGGCGAAGGGGGGCCACGCGAGTTCTAAGGGGTCCGCCAGTGGGGGCAGGAAACCCCCTGGGGGGGCCGTGTTTTTAGCTAGGCGGTATATTCCATTTTCGGATCAAGGCCGATTTTCCGGGTTACCGGGCGGTTCACGGCGAATTTGGGGATCCGTCCTTCCAGAACTTCCCGGACATTCATGGCGGCCCGGGTTTTGAGGGTCGAAACCGATTCCCGGCTGTAATAGGCGCTGTGGTCGGTGAGGATCACGTTATCCAGGGAGAGGAGGGGGTGATCCGGCGGGAGGGGCTCCTGTTCAAACACGTCCAGTCCCGCGGCGCCGATTTTACCGGATCGTAGGGCTTCCACCAGGGCGGGCTCGTCAATGACCTGCCCTCGGGAAATGTTGATCAGGACGACCCCGTCCTTCATCCGGCTTATGGAACCGGCGTTAATACAATGCCGGGTCCGCTCGTTCAGGGGTACGTGGAGGGAAATAAAATCCGCTTCCTCAATGACGGTGGTGAAGGATGCGGCCTCTCCGGCCATACCCGGATGGAGTTTCGCCTCAATATGGGGATCGGCGATGAGGATACGGCTAAAACCAAGGCCCTGAACCTTTTCCCAAAAAGCCCGCCCGGTGGCGCCGAAGCCCACGATACCCAAAACCGCCCCGGAGAGGCGCCGGATGGGCCGGTTCAGGTTCCACTCCCCTCCCCTGACCCTCCGATCCTTAAAGGGGATCCACCGGACCCCCGCAAGGAGCATCCCCAGGGCGTGTTCCGCCACCTCTTCGGTGCAATACCCGGGCACATTAGTCACCCAGATCCCCTGTTCTTCCGCGGCGAGGATGTCCACATTGTCGTATCCAATACCGTAACGGGAAATAACCCGGCATTTCTTTAAAGCCCTGATAACCCGGGCGCTCATGGGGGCCTGATTGAGGAGAATCCCCCCGGCATCGGCGCAGACTTCCATGAGTTCATCCTCGGTATGGCAATCGGCGACCACTAAATCTACGTTCATACCGCTCAAAACGGACCGTTCCTCATGGGACCATCCGAAGCGGTCATCGCTTATCACAACCTTCATAATCCATTTTCGGCATAACCGGGAAGGGGCTAAACCATTTGAAGCATCCAACTCACGAACCTCGTGAACCAATTTTTGCGGCGATAGCGCCGGTTTCAAAATTTAAGGCCCTTTGGCAGGCAAAACGGGCTCTTTAAAACTTGAGGTTTTGCAACAACCAGGGCAACCGCATTATAAATTGAACAGGATTTTGAGCAAAAACTCGGGTTCGTAGGAGGCGTAGAGCCGTTTCCGGTTGAGGGAGAGCTTCCGCTTGCCGTATTTCTCCGTTGGTTC
>JAIRMO010000109.1 GCA_031258625.1 Spirochaetaceae bacterium
ATGCGGATGCTGCTTTCCGGGGTAATAACCCATTTGATGCCGTCCAGGTAGGCCCTTCCCTGGTGGGGAAAATTCTTCGGCCCCCAGTTGTAGTCTTCTCTGGCCTTGAGATTTATTTCCTTGCCCAGGGTTTCACCGCTTATCACAAAGGGGCCGGAGCCTATGATATTCACCGCGCTGCCGAACTGCTCCAGGGGCCTGCTGATGGTCGAAAGGGATACAATACCGGAATTGCTGGCCGAGGTTCCCTGGAGAAAACCCGGCGAATGCCGTTTGAAATAAAACTTTACGGTGAGGGGATCGAGTACCTCGCTACGTTCATAATTGTTGATAACTTCCGAAACCGGCAGTTTAAGCTCCTTGTTCCCCAACCCAAAGGCGTCGTAATTTTTTGCCACCGCCGCCGCGTCCAGGGGAGTTCCGTCGGAGAAGGTTACTCCCCCCCGGAGTTTGAAGGTATATTGCGTCGCGTCCTGATTAATCTCCCATGATTCGGCCAGCCAGGGTTCAATCTCCTGAGTTTCCGGGTTTTGCCATGTCAGACGGTCGGTAAGCTGGTTCATGAGCCCATTATTGGCAAAATGACCGATGGGCGGATAAAGGTTGGTGTGATTGATGGAATCGAGAAACACCAGTACCCCTCCCGGCTTGGGCCCGGTTGACCCGCCTCCGGACCAATGCCCCAAGATCTTTTGCCTTGTCTTCACATCCTTTGGGCATCTCTGACAGTAATCGCTTAAAACCTGCTTGCTCCCCTCTCATTTCTTGATCTTATCATATCTTTACAGTTTTGGTAAGTAAACGCATATGGGATTACCGGTCGTCGTCCCCCCAAAGGCCGCGCTTTTCGTTGCGGGCTTGCTGTTCCAGGGCGCGGAATTCTTCCATGAATTGAAAAGGAAAGCGGGTATAGGCAAAACCGTAACCTTCCTGAACGAGGAGGGCGTTGAAACAGCGGCCCTCACCGGTGTAGATATAGGCCAAAAGACGGCCGTAACGATCCCGCAGATCCCAATCAAAGGCAAGGTACACGGACTTACCCAAAAGCCTTTCCCGGGTGAAATTACTGGCTTCCTTGCCAAAACGTTCCACGGGCTTGGATGGGTGGACCGTCTCCGGGGTAT
Organism: Spirochaetaceae bacterium; assembly: GCA_031258625.1. GTDB lineage: Bacteria > Spirochaetota > Spirochaetia > Treponematales > Breznakiellaceae > JAIRMO01. The sequence continues at coordinate 1,125 of JAIRMO010000109.1, forward strand.
CAACCCCAATGAGCCGGATGGTTTCCACGGCCCCCACTGACCCCGGGGCATTGAGGATCCGTACCCGCACCGTATCCCCATCCACATGGTCTATCACCTCCGCGGGAACCATCCGGGGCAGCTCCGCTTCCGCCGAAAGGGCAAGCTCCGCCACATTCACCCGGTACAGAGGCCGGCCGCTCTCCTCGGGAACCGGGGCCTTCCCGAAAAGACCGGGGGGCTTGCAGATAGAACAGGGGTCATACCCGGATCGGACCGCTTCCCCCAGGCTTATGGGGATCCGGGAACGGCGCAGGGAGGAACAACCCTCCCGGTGATACCGCTCACCCGTATTGGTAACATAAACCGTCAGATCCTCATCCGCGCCCCAGCACACCGCCGAAACGGAGAAAAGAAAGAAAAACACCAGAACGCCGGCCGGAAACTTTTTAAGCATGAAAATTAATATATCAGAATACGCCAAAAAAGAATAGTGAGGGCCATGCCTAATCAGGATAAACGCATAGAATCGTCTCCGCCTGTTTGCCGCTGTCATAGCGGAAAAAGGCTCCCGCCGGAACCGCGCAAGGGATTGGAGCGGAAAGCCCGTTTTCCTCTTGAAATTGTCGCGCAAGCGACAACCCATACGCCGGAAATGCGCCCAAAGGAGGAGGAGGCAAATCCTTGAGCGTTTATCCTGATGCCTAATCGGCAAATTTTACATTTACCCGTCCGTCTTCAAGCGCCCGGCGCCGCTTAACGCAGCTTTTTTCGGAGCTTTCGGCGTTTTTTCCGGGCCGCTTCCTTTTCCCCGGCGGAGACCGTCTTGACCGTGGCGTCCGAAGCCGGGTATCCTCGGATCGGCTCCCGATTGGGCAGCCGCGAGGCAATGATAAGCCAACCCGCCGCTATCAGGATCATCAGGGCGGAGAGGAGCTGGCCGGTGGAAGAACTCAACAGGGGGTGGATTATGGCGGGGGGACGGGCGCTTTTGACCAATTCGATCCGGTACCCCAGGGACTCATCGGGTTCCCGGAAATATTCAACGATAAAACGGCAGATTCCGTAGAGGATAAAGTAAAATCCAAACAGGAACCCCTTAAAGGGTTTTTTGTTTCTGACGAGCCAGGTGATAAGCCAGCACAGCACCCCCTCCAGCAGGGCTTCGTAAAGCTGGGACGGATGCCGGGGCAGATTCACCAGGGCGTTCGGGCCGGGAAGGACAACCCCGGTTTTTTCCGCAACCTCCCGGACCCAGGGCTCACCGGCGGACAGAGGCGTCGCATGGGGGAAGATCATCCCCAGGGGGCCGGTGGTTACCCGGCCCCACAATTCGCCGTTGATAAAATTACCCAGCCGCCCGAAGGTATAACCCAGGGGAATACTCCCCGCGTACATATCGCCGATTTCCCGGGCATCATACCGTTTTACCGTGGAATAGATGATGATCCCCAGGGTGCCGCCGATGGCCCCCCCGTGGTAACTCATCCCCTGGAGGCCGGTAAATTCCCCGTTCCGAAAGGGCCAAAACACCAGCCATGGCCGGCGCAGGTATATATCGTTGGTTTCGTATACGATGGTCGAGAATATCCGGGCCCCCACAAGCAGGGCCAGGATACACCAGAAAAAGAGCCCCGAAAGCTCGTCATCGTTCAGGGGAAAATTCCGTTCCCGGACCTGCCGGCGGTACAACAGAAAGGCCACGGAAAAGGCCACGATGTACATAAGCCCGTACCAGCGGAAGGGGAGGCCGGGGATTATCTCCGGGGATAACCAGCTTGGAAACGGTATCGCTAATAGCATAAAAACCTCGTTGAAAGACAGAATGGTCCGAAATCGCGGGTTTCTAGGGTTTAAATCCCTGGGTAATGGCCGCGGTTAACTTAAATTTAAGGAAATTGTTTTCCTTTTTGAGCTTCGATATCTCAAACTGCTGGGATTTTATCGTTTCCACCAGATCCCCCTGGCTCAGGGCGCCGGAATGGAGCAGATCCTCCACATAATCCATCTTGTTTTCAAAGTCGCTTTCCGCTTCGGCCCCGGCTTCTTGGAAGCTGTCGTCGATCTCCTTTTCGGTGAAGGAAAATTTGTCCTCGTCGGATTGCAAGATCTTGTCGGCGATACGGTAGATCGCCTGGGCTATCATGGATTGGGGCTTGTAGATGATCACCGGCAGCCGGGAGGAAAGGGCTACATCCTGGATCGAATCCCGGTAGATAATCCCTAAATGTTCAATGTGAAGGTCCAGGTATTCCTCGCAGGACCGGCGGATCTTCATGGCCACATCCGCGTCCTTGGGGTCTTCGATCAGGTTCATGATAAGCCGCGGGTGAAACCGGTCGAAATGGGCTTTGAATTTTGCGTACGCCACGGGATCAATCCGCTTGATCTCCGCGGCTATTTGGGGAATGTAGAGTTTCCGCGGCCCCGATCCTTCTTTCCGCATCTGATCCAAATAATCGTAGGCTCTGGTTCCCTTAAGAAAAAGGGTGTACATAAGCCGAAAGGAGACGTTTTTAAGAAAAATATAGGCGTTCAGTACCGCGGTTACCATGGGGGCGCTGATGACGATCCCCTGCCCGGAAAGGAGGAAAAAATCCAAGATGGATTGATGAGTCCCGGCTCCCAGGTCGAGGATCAAAACATCCGTATCCGTTTCCAGGGCCAGGAGCTGCTTAACCAGAGCCTTCCGCTGGGGTGTTTTAAGATTCGCCGTCCCGGGGATCTCATTGTCCCCCGGGATGAACCGGAGCCCCGGGATTTCCGTATCCACGATGATATCGGAGAAATTTCCCTGGGGATTGTTTATATAGAGGCCGATCCCCCTTTTGGGGGACTGGTACCCCAGGACCAGGTGTAAATTCGACGCCCCCAAATCCAGATCCGCCAGGACCACCCGCTTGCCCAGCCGGGCAAAAGCGATGGCCAAATTCGCCGCGATAAGGGACTTACCGACCCCTCCCTTCCCGCTTGCGATAGGTATTATTCTCATGATACGCCGCTCCCTTCGGGAACCGAATCCCCTTCCGCGATTTCCTCCCCCTCCGTGATTTCCCCTGATTCCGGCGCCGCCAGCCGGTTTATTTTGTTTTTCAGCAAGGAACTTCCCAGCAGGGACCCCATATCCAGGATGGTTAAACCCAGGACAAACCCCAAAATGGTAATAAACTCCTGGGACGAGACGGTGGATGTAAAAATACTTTTGAATGAAAAAATAGTCCACCCAAAAATCGAAACGATCACGATAGTTTTCCCCGCCAGATAAAGGGAAATATAGGCTTTATACTCCCGGGGCCGGATCAACAAGAAAAAACCCATTAGCGGGAAAAGGGCGTTGGGTACCACGTAGACCAGATAGGGGAACCAGGAGGCGGTCGAGGTGTTTCCCAGGGGCAGGACGGCAATAAGCAGTTCCAGCATAAAAAGGAGCCGGAAAAAATCATATATAAAAAAGGCCAATCTCAAGGGCAAATAGGGGTTTTTTTCTATTTTCATACTTAAAAATCTACGGTTCTCCGGGTTCAGGGTCAACCCCCCACCAGTGGATTTTATGTCTCATAGGGGGGCCATAGGCCCTTTCAGGCCCCCGGAGCGGGCGGCAGGTAGGAAGCTCCGCTCCCTCCTTTGACATCTGAGGGGCATAAAACCCGCTGGGGGGCTTGCATAAATATACGTCCGGGGTCTGACCCTTTGTGTATATTTTTGCAAAAACACGCTTGGGGTCTGACCCTTTACGTGTATTTATGTAAAAAGCCCCCCTAAGAGGGGCACCGCTCGTTCCTAGGGGGCCGCTCTCCAGGGGCCTAAAACCCGCTGGCCCTGCTATGGGGGCCAGGGCAACCGCATTATAAATTGAACAGGATTTTGAGCAAAAACTCGGGTTCGTAGGAGGCGTAGAGCCGTTTCCGGTTGAGGGAGAGCTTCCGCTTGCCGTATTTCTCCGTTGGTTC
>JAIRMO010000126.1 GCA_031258625.1 Spirochaetaceae bacterium
ACTTTACCACCGAAAACGTGGAGATCGAAATCAAACTCGCCAGAGGGGTGTATTCCCAGGAAACCGTGGACGCCCTTTTTGCCTTTACCGAATGTGAACAGTCTGTTTCGGTGAACCTCCTCGTGATCCGTAACGGCCTTCCGGAAGTGATGACCATTACCGACGTGATTAAACACCACGCCGGACAGCTCGTCAAGATCCTCACCAAAGAACTGGAACTTGAAAAACGGGAGCTGCTGGATAAATTGCATCAGCGTACCCTGGAACGGATCTTTATTGAGGAGCGGATCTACAAGGCCATCGAGAAGATGAAAACCGCCGACGGCGTCCGGGATGCGGTGATAGCGGGCTTCAAGCCCTTCCTCAAGGAGGTGGGAAGCCGGGGGGTGAGTCCCGAGGATGTGGAGCACCTGCTTAAAATCCCCATCCGGCGGATCTCCCTCTACGACATCAACAAGGCCAAGGCGGAGATGGTGGAGATCCAGGCCCGGATCAAGGAGATCAACGGCCATCTAAAAAACATCGTCACCTACGCCCTGGCTTTCCTGGACGGCATCATCGCCAAGATCAAGGCCGATGAAGAGTTGGGAAGGGGGGCGCGGAAAACCAAGGTCGGCGCCTTTGATAAGGTGGATGTAAAAGAAGTAGTCCGGAAGGATCTGGAACTCAAATACGACCGGAATACCGGTTATTTGGGGACCGCCGTAACCGGGGAAACCCTGGCGGAGGTATCCCCCTTTGACCGGATCCTTACTATCCGGGAGAACGGCGCCTACGTGGTGACGGATTTGCCGGAAAAGGCCTTTGTGGGGGCCCATGCCCGGTGGATAGGGGTGGCCGACAAGGAAGCCCTGGGGGCCCTGGTTTTCACCGTTATTTACAAAGAATCCGGAACCGGATACCCCTGTATTAAGCGCTGCGTCATTGAAGGGTGGATCATGAACAAGGAATATTCCCTGGTTCCCGAAGGGGCCGCGGTACTCCATCTGGATACCCGGCCCAAATTTTCATTTACCGTCTATTATGTACCCAAACTCCGGCTTAAAATTACCAAGGAAAAATTTAAAGCCCAGGATTACCTCGTCAAGGGGCTCAAGGCCGGGGGAGTACGGTTGGCGGCGAAAGAGGTTGACCGGATAGAGGCCAAATAGGGGGAGTTATGGATAACGCCGATATGGTATTTGAGTCCGCCTTGGGGTTTTCCGAAGCGGAACAGCAGGAGATCCTCGCGGGAATAGAGGCCATCACCCGGAAGGATCCGATTGCCCCGGTACCGGATAAAAAGAACCTGGGGGCAAAAAAACGGGGGGGAAAGTTCCCCCTCCTCGTGAACCTGGGGGGGGTGGTTTTATTGGCCGGGGGGATCGTAACCCTGTCTTTTTTGTACCGCCAGGATACGTCGGAACTCCGGGAGGGGACGTTGAATGTTGCGGATCGGAAGCTCATCCAGGAGATCCGGCGGGAAAATGAAGCGCGGATCCATGAGAAGGAGCGGGAAATTTCCGATATCCTGGACAAACTCTCCGGGGTTGACGGGGATCTGCAATCCCTCCAATCTTCCCTGGAAAGCCGGATGACGCAGCGGGAGACGGAACTCCGGGAACGGATGAGCCGGGAGCTTGACGAAGAACGGGATCGCCTGATCAAGCAAAATTTATCCGAAGCGGCCATCGCGGAACAGATGCGGCTCTTTGACGAACAGCGGATAGCCCGGATCAACGTGGAATTGGCCGCGTACCGGGAACAGTTGGACGCGGAACGGCTCGCCACGGAGCTTAACCTGCAAAAACTCCAGGAAGACTACCGGAGCAGCCTCGCCGGCCTTCAGGCGGAACGGGCCGGTATCCTGGAAGCATCCCGGGTAAGCGAAGCGAATCTCAAGGCCCAATTGGAAGAAAAAACCGGGGAGATGACCCAACGGTATGAACAAAACCAGGAGGCGCTGAACGCCGCCCGGGAAGAACTGCGGCATCTCGCCGATGAACAGGATCGCGCCGCCCTGGTGGAAAGGCAGATGGGCGGGTTTTATACCCTGGCGCAGAACCATCTCCGGGAGGGGGCGCCGGAAAAGGCTCTGGAAGCCCTGGCGCTTATGCGGGAATTTCTTGAAACCCCCTCGTTTCAGACCGTTAGGGCCATCCAATCCCAAAAGGAAGTCCATCTGGCCGCCATAAACACCCTGTCCGTCGCCGTGGAAGGACTCCTGCAGGGGGCAATTCCTTTGGCCCCCCCGGATCCCCGGGAAGCGGAAGAACTCCTTGCCCTGAAGGAAGAAAACACCGCCCTTACCCAAACCATTGCCGATCAAACCCGGGAAATTGAGGCCTATAAGTCCCAGGGTGCGGATCTCACCAGGACCATCTCCGCCTTGAGAACTCAAAATACCGCCCAGGAACGGGATATCAGCGCCTTAAAAAGCGAAAATACCGCCCAGGTCCAACAGATCGGCGCCCAAGAACGGGATATTTCCACTTTGAGGATTCAAAATACCGCCCAGGCCCAGCAGATCGGCGCCCAGGAACGGGACCTCTCCACCTTGAGGACTCAAAATACCACCCAAGCCCAGCGGATCAGTTCCCAGGAACGGGACATCAACACGTTGAGGAGTCAAAATACGGCCCAAACCCAGACCATCGCCGATCAGACCCAGCAAATAAATACCCTCCGGGCCACCAACAACTCCCTGTTCCAGGCCATGGAAAACCTCCAAAAAGCCCTGGATACCGCCCGGGAATTACAGCAAACGCAGCGCCAATCCCCGTCCCCATAAGGCGGCTATTTGCTTTTCATCACCTCTATCCCGTCCCATCCCTCCGGAGGAGGGGTGAGGGCGTAATTTTTGCACCGGGTCAGGAGGACTTTGGCGATAAAGTCCCCGGGCAGCAGGTCGAGGACTCCTTGGAATTTGGCGGCCGCATCCTCAAAGGAACAGCGGTAATAGGCTTCCATCCCCTCATTATGAATAGCCCAGGCCCGCTCTTCGTCGCCGGCCAGGGAACGTTTTACGGTGTATATCTTTATGCCCCGGGTTTTCCCTTTAACCGCCACCGTGTCAAGCAGGCGGGTGGGGAGTTTTCCCTGTATTTCCACATAGAGGCTTTCGGAAATCAGGATCTCCTGACGATAGAGTTTGGTAAGGCCCTCCATACGGGACGCGAGGTTTACCATGTCCCCTATAACGGTATAATCCATTTTCCGTTCGCTGCCGATATTACCCACCGTCACAATGCCGTAGTTGATTCCGATACCAATACGGAACTCGGGCTTCCCCAGGTCCCGCTGGGTTTCATTGAATCCCCGCAGGGCATCGATCATATCCAGCCCCGAAAGCACGGACTGGAGGGCGTCATCGTCGTGTTTAACCGGGGCGCCCCAAAAGGCCATGATGGCATCCCCGATGTATTTATCCACAATCCCGTTCCGGTTCATGATGATATCCACTTGACCGGAAAAATACCGGTTGAGGGATTTGACCAGGTCGTCCGGGGCCATCCCCTCGGAGATGGTGGTAAAACTCCTGATGTCGGAAAAGAGGATGGCAAGGACCCGGTTGTCCCCCACGAGCATGGACTCGGGGGCGGCAAAAAATTTATCGATCAGGTCCTTGGGGACGTATTTTTGGAAGATCTGCCGGATCCGCTGTTCCTTTTTCCGGGCCAGGACCGCGTCAAAGGCGTAACGTTTGATCTGGGTATAGGCCTTTTCCAGTTCCGTGATCATCAGGTTAAAGGTATGGGCCAGTTGTCCGGTTTCATCCTGATATTCCACCTCCACCCGGGCGGAAAGATCCGTGGAACCGATGATCCGGTCCATGGTTTTGATAACCCTTTTCAGGGGGGTGATGAGGAGTTTGGTAAAAATGATGAGCATCAATACCACTACCGCCGATGCCGCCCCGATCATGATAATGGTCTGGAGCGTAATGGAATCCACATCACGGTAAAAGGCCGTGTTTTTTTCGGTCAAGAGGATCCACCATTGAAAGGGGGTAAAATAAAAGGCCCGGATAACCCGGTCAACCCCGCCGATAGGGGCGTTAAAGAGTTCATCGTCCGTTTCTTCCAGGGTCCTCAGCAGGGCGGCCTTTTCCGCCTCTGAAATATCGAACTCCGCCGTCGCCATGGCGACCGCCCTTTCCCCGTCCAGGGCAAAGATAAGCTCCGTATCGCTGAGGATAATGCTGTGGGAATAGGCCTCTACCGCGTTCTCCGCCGCCAGGACCATGTCGGGCCGGCCCGAATAGTTGTTTTCCACCAGCAGAGCCCACTGATTTTCGGCGTATTTCCGTAATTCGTTGAGCTTAAAACCAAAAAACTGCTGGGTTATCCGGGTTATCCCCTTGGCGGCGGCAAAATACGAAGCGGTTCCCGCCAAAACCAGGGTAACAATAACCAGGGGGAGAACCACCAGGATGATTTTAGACCGGATACTCATAGTTAAGATACTATACTCCCTCTTGGGAAAATAGCAAGGCTTTTTGAAAGAAAACTCAACACCCTCGCCCCCATAGGGGGTTTTAGGCCCATGACTCGGGGTGCGGGAAGAGCGGGCCGCTCCCCCCTTCACCAACCGCCGGCAGGGGGAGGAGGGAGCCGCGTATGCTAAGGGGTACGCCTTACAGGGGCATAAAACCCACTGGTGGTGGGGGCGGGTTGAATTTTCAGCCTTTTATGATAAACTATGTCCATATTGCACTTCCGGGGAGTATCGGCGATGGATCTGGTGGCCAATCAGTCAGTAGGCATTACCGTTTTATGGGTGTTTTCCATTCCCTGCCTCAGGTATGCCGGTTTGGGCTGTATAAAATCGATTTTTTATAATTTTTTCTTCCGTCAATACCGGGCGGCGTTGTTCCCGGGCCGTATCCCGGTCTCGTCGGTGGATCATCCCCTGGATGAAAAAATACCCTTTGCCCCCTCCTGGGTGGGGATATACCTGGATTTTATCGCTTTTTGGGTACGGATCCTGGGTTTTTTGCGGCGCCATTACCGGCGCCGGGGTATTAAACCGACCCGGGGTTTTATCAAAACCATTGGACGGCTCTATGCCTTTGCGGCGGAGATCTACGCGAAAAACCTTTCCACCACCAAACGCCCCCGGTATCTGGCCCGTCCCCGGTTTTTACTCATCCATGTGGTGGATCCCCACCTGATGTGTATCCCCAGCCTCCATGTGATGGTGATGATCTCCGCTTATACCCAATTCCGCTCCATCATCCGTTCCCTGGGGGACGAGGAACGGTTTGCCCCTCAGGTTGAGGAGATCCGCCGGGGGTCCGTGAATATCACCGAGGCTATCCTCTATGTCAAACAACACAGCGTCAACTGTATTGCCGCAGCCATGTACGCCATGACCTGTTTTGATCCCACCCTTTTTCCCCCGGAGGAAGGGGCTGATTTTGTCTCCCGGCTTTTCAGGGAGGGCAAAGGTCCCGAACCCGCGGATGCGGAGGTAATCCGCGGCCATATCCTGGATCTCTACCTGAAGTTTCTAAAAGCCGGAGATTCCGCCGAAACCTGGGGAAAGCCGCTGGTTGCGTTTCTGTGTTCCCAGCCGCAAAAGAAAGCGGGGCGCAAGGCATAGGGGCAATCGGTTTACAGAGTCTGACTCCGGGACATA
>JAIRMO010000129.1 GCA_031258625.1 Spirochaetaceae bacterium
GAACCAACGGAGAAATACGGCAAGCGGAAGCTCTCCCTCAACCGGAAACGGCTCTACGCCTCCTACGAACCCGAGTTTTTGCTCAAAATCCTGTTCAATTTATAATGCGGTTGCCCTGAGACAATTGTCAGAGCGCAAGAGAAATGTCCCCCTTCTTTTTACCGCGAACCAGCAGGTTTTTACCGCCAAGTCGAATCAAGGAAGATCATAACTCCTTTGCTTTTTTGACTTTGCGGTTATTATAATCCTTCGGGGGCGATGAGGGCACGGCCTTCTCTCCCTGCCGCCCGCCCCAGGGACAGGGAACCCCCTACTACGGGGGCGCCGTCATCGGACCAGGGTGATTTCCGAAAGGACCCGACGGGTACCCAGATGTTGGCCGTTGGCCAGGACCATTTCCCGGAGTTCTAAGCGGCCCCGAACCGTCAGGATCCGCTGTTCGTACCCCGAAAGGAGCCTCCGGTTTTCCCGGGCTATGTACCACTCATGGCCCTCCTCATCGGTAAGAACCAGGTCGGGGAAGGGCTCGCTCCCCCACAGGCTGTATCTTCCGGTAAGTTCCAGGAGCTGCCCCGGGAGGGCGCGGTCATAGAGACCTGCCCCGGATACCACCGGTTCTTCCGGCGGAGGGGCGTCCCCCCTCCCTTGGGCGAAAAGCAACCCCGGAATCAACACCCACAGAATTTTAAAAAAAAGCGCCTTTTTTATGATGCTACCTCCCGAATTCTAGGGGGCGCCGGAACGGTTTTTTTTCGCCCTGTCCCGGAAGTCAACGGGGTACGTTCCCGGCGGACTTCCTATGGGACCGGGGTTGTTCCGGCTTCCCGCGCTCCGCGACATCCCGGCGGTCCCCGGTGAAGGGGGCGCCACATACCCAACCTCGCCGTCTCCACGCTCATCGGTATTCCCATTAAAGGTAAGGAGGACGTTTCCGGTATAAGGGCCGGGACCCAATAGTGAACCGGAGGAAATCGAAAAGACGCCATTCGGAAGGCCGATGTAATGGATATTACCCGCGGGATATGACGGATTCCGCGAACCTAATGAAATTGGAGAAAAAACCCCTTCCCCGGGGAAAAAATACGGCTCACTTGCGCCTGAATTATAAACCATCCATTTGGTTAAGGAGGGCAAATTGCCCCTGAGAGGTAATTGGTTCTTATAACCATACAACCCCGTATTTTGTTGATAATAGTTAGCCAACATCCAGGCGGCAAGCAAGGTCTTCCAATCGGAAAATTCCGAATTGATGGATGATTTCGCCGACTCGGTTACGGCCCGGTAATCGGCATATTCGGAATTAACAATTGTTTTGTATATAGTATCATCCCCGGCCTGGATTCCCAGCCATCGAAAAAAAAGATAGGCGGTGGAATAATCCGCCAGGTAATCCCCGTATTTCTGTTCCCAATATCCGTCCCAGACAAAAAAATTGTTTCCATAGGGAATGGTCGTATCAACGGTCACATCTCCGAATTTCCCGTTAAAGTAGTTTAACCGGGGGGCCTGTTCCCCGCCGTAAATATATTCCGCCGCCAGGGACAATCCCTCGTTGATCCAGAGGCTTTTTTGGGGGATCTGCGGCTGCTCCATAGAGATGGAAAAATGGATAAGATGCTGCAATTCATGGGCTATGATGGTAGAAAAATCCGTCAAGGCGGAAGAATCTCCGGGATAAACATCCATAAAAAGCATGGACGCCTTATTGGAATAGGGATTATCAAACATATGGCTGGAATCAAAATAACCCGCCACATAACCGCCGGAACCGGTATATCCGTCTATAATATCCAGCAGGAACAGGAAAAGCTTACCATTATTATTGGGCATATACATGATGTCGCCAAAGATACCGGTAATTTTGGGATAGATATTAGCCGCGTATTCGCCGGCAATAACCTCCGCCGTAGCGGGGGATATATTTTCGTTCACATCGCCATACACAACACAGAGATCATTTTCCGCAAGTTTTTCAGTGTCCACCATATACCAGATATTATCGGTGGTAACCGCATAAAAGGTCTTGATCTCCCTTTCGGAATTAGAATCCCATTGGGCATAAAGTTCCGTATCGAATTCCAGCAATAAAGATTTTCCCGGTTTGTAGGAAGTCCCCGATCCGTCAGGCCGGGTATTCCAGCCGGCAAAATAATGTCCGTCCTTAATCAAATATCCGGAATTTACCGCTACGGTTATCTTGGTCCCCGCTAAGACCTGAGCCGACAGCGGGGGATTCCCTTGGGTGTTTCCATTACCCAGATAAGCCAAAGTATAATACTGAGTTTTTGGTTGTATCGGATCCGAACACGCGGAAAGGAATAAAAAAATAATTCCCGCCCATATCACCTGAAGCTGTTTCAAAACCTCAAGTTTTGAAACAACAGCCTTGGATTTAGGTAAAACCGCATACTTCGGGCCGCTTTTTCCGGCGTCTGTTTCAAAACCAAGCGATTTTTGAAACAGGCCCTTACTAAGATGTTTTGGTTCCATGCTTAAATACCGGTACTCCTCTCAATCCAATTAAACTTGTTCCCCATTTCGGTTGCTTTTGGAGCAAGCCCTTAGAAAAACCGGTTAACCTCCAAATGAAACCAGACCGGTCCGCTCATCTAAAGAATTGGAACAACGGTGTAAATATACCAAAATTCTTAAGAAAAAAAAAGAGGTAAAAACGAAACTCAGGGCAAAATCCGTACCAAAATTACCCGAAGCAGCCTTACACAACGGCAGTTTCTTTTGAAACCGGGCAAAAATTTGATGTTTCCCCCCCCCTTAAACAACAATCTCGCCCTGGAGGGCGAGGTATGTCGTTCTCTAGTGGTGGTTAGACTCAGGGTTCATACCCTAATAACGCCCTAAAGCTCCCCCGCCGCAAGGCGGGTTCTTGGGTATGACCCCTTCGCTAGGAATCATAAAAAAGGCACACCCCATAGACCTTTTCGGCCCCCTCCTCCTTGAGCGCGGCGGCACAGGCATCCAGGGTAGCGCCGGTGGTGATGACGTCATCAAAAAGAAATACTTCCCGGGGAGGCTTTTGGGTACAGCGGATTCTGCCCCGGAGGTTGGTTATCCGATTTTCCCGGTTAAGTCCCTTTTGTGTTTTGGAGGGAAGCCGTTTAAGGCAACGGTACACCGGCAGATCCCGCGGACGGGGGTCCGGTTTCCGGCGCTGTTTTTCCAGCAGCCGTGCCAGGTATTCAACCTGATCCCAGCCGTAAGCCCGCAGCTTTCCCGGCCGGGGGGGAACGGGGACCCAACAGGGATTTTTCATCCCGTCCAGGGAAAAAGCGGAAAGGCTATCCGTGAGCTGTTCCGCGAGAAAATTCCCCAGGCTTCGGAATTTACCGAATTTATAGGCCCGAAGCACCTTTTGGTACTTTCCCGTATAGGGGAAAACCGCAAAGACCCGATCAAAATGGCGTTCCTCCCCCTCCCGGCAGGGAAGGCACCGATCCTTTTCGGATATCAGGGGGCGTCCGCAAAGGGAACAACGTGTTTCATCCCCCCGGAAAAGGGCGGCCTTACAATTCCCGCACAGTCCGTACCGGGCTTCCCGGGCATCCAGGAGGAGTTTACCGCAAACCGGACATTCGGAGGGGAAAACCCATTCCCGAATAAACGGAAAAAAATTTCGACGATCCATATCCCTTATATGCTACGGACATACAGGGCGCTTTAGTCAAACAACGTAGGGGAGGATTTTTCCGCGCCCGGGGAATGATTCCCCTTGGGGGTACGGGAAGGCCCTTTTGACTCCAACAGGGCCTTCCAGTCATGAATCCGGTGCAGCGCGGCTAACGGGGTCATCCGGTCCAGATCCAGACTGAGGATATCCTCCAGAACGGCGCCGGTCTTTTCGGCCCAGTCTTGGCTATAGGACTGCTCCCCGGAGAGTTCAGCCGCCGGTTTTGAAATATCCGGAAGGGCTTCGTGAAGGGCCTTTTCATTTTCCTTAAGCCGGGCCATGATCCGGCCGGCCTGCTGCAGGACCCGTTCGGGGAGCCCCGCCAGGCGGGCTACCGGAAGGCCGTAGGATTCCCCGGCGGAACCTTCCTTTAGTTTCCGCAAAAAAACAATGTCTCCATGCCGGTCCACAACCTCCATGGAGCGGTTCGCCAAGGCGGGATGGGAGATCAGGGACAATTCATGGTAATGGGTGGCAAAGAGGGTTCTGCATTTTATATTATCCAAAAGCTCCTCACAAACCGCCCAGGCTATAGAAAGACCATCGTTAGTACCGGTTCCCCTTCCCACCTCGTCCATGATCACGAGGCTCCTTTCAGTGGCGGTGTGGAGGATATAGGCGGTTTCATTCATCTCTACCAAAAAGGTCGATTCCCCCCGGGCCAGGTTATCCGACGCCCCAACCCGGCAATAGATTCTATCCACCATGCCTATTTCCGCTTCCTTTGCGGGGATAAAACTTCCTATTTGGGCCATGATCACGATCAGCGCGGTCTGGCGGAGATAGGTGGATTTACCCGCCATATTAGGCCCGGTAATGAGGGCAAAAAAGACCCCCTCCCCGTCGAGGATCACATCATTGGGGATAAATTCCCCCCGCTTTAAATGGGCCTCCACCACCGGATGGCGGCTTTCCAAAACCCGGATCCGGTTTTCTGTGTTCACCTGGGGCCGGATCCAGCCCTGGGAGGTGGCGGCCCAGGCCAGGGACTGGGCGGTATCAAGTTCGGCGATACGCCGGGCCGCGGCGGACAGTTCCGGGATAAGCTCCTTGGCCTTGTTTCGAATCTCCAGAAAAAGTTTTTTTTCCAGTTCAATCACCTTATCGGAGGCTCCGTTAATTTCCGATTCCAGGGCGGCGAGTTTATCCGTGGTAAACCGTTCCCCGGAGACTATGTTCTGGCGGCGGATAAACCGGGGGGGGACTTTGGATAAATTGGTCTTGGTTACCTCAAAAAAATACCCGATAAAACGGTTGTGCTGGATCTTGAGGTTGGGAATCCCCGTGGATTGCCGTTCTTCTTCCAAATAATCCTCAAGCATCTTCCGCCCATTATCCCGAAACTGCCGAAGGGTATCCAGTTCGGGATTAAACCCCCTTTTTATCAGGTTCCCTTCGGTGAGCAATATGGAAGGATCCTCCGCGATCCCCCGATCCAAAAGCTCCATCAGGCTCATAAGCCGCCCAAACCCCTGGGAAACCAGGGAGGTGGCGGAGGAAGATTCAAAATCCAGATTCAGCTTCCCGCTTAACCCTTCAACCGCCTTAAAAGCCCCCAGGGCGTTCTTAATGGAAAGCATATCTTTACCGTGGGCCCTGTCCATGGCAAGCCGGGAGCTAAGCCGCTCCAGATCCGGGGTTTTTCCCAAAAGATCCCGTAATAAGGCGAGATGCCCCTGATCATGATAGAGGATCTCCACCATATCAAGCCGTTTGTTGATCCGGGCCAGATCCCGCAGGGGATGGAGAAGCCGCCATTTTAAAAGCCGCCTCCCCATGGAAGTTTTGGTCTCATCCAGAACCTCCAACAGGGAAAACCGCACATCCCCGTCCCGGAGGTTTTTGATAAGCTCCAGGTTCCGCTGGGTTGATTCGTCAATTCCCACATATTCGGATTCCCCGTAGAGACCGATGGTCCGTATATGGGGAAGCAGGCTTTTGGCGGTATTGTCCAGATAATCCAAGAGGGCCCCGGCGGAAATAACCTCCGGGCTGTCCTCCTCAAGGCCAAAACTTTTAAGACTTACCGTTCCAAACTGTCGTTCAAGCCGTTCTTTACTCCGGGCCCGATCAAAAAGCCAATCCGCCCAGCGGTTTACCACCAGGCCAGGCCTTCCCAAGATCGCCTCCGCTAAACGGGGGTATTCTTCCAGCAGAGACTCCTGAATCACAATTTCCTTTACCTGGAGGCGTTCCAGTTCCAGCCGGATCCGTTCACCGGCTTCCTCAAAGGGAAAAGAGGTGGCATGAAATTCCCCGGTGGAAAGCTCAATATAGGCGAAGGAAAGAAATCTAGCGGTGGAAGAAAGGGCGGAAAGGTAATTGGAACTTCCCTTTTCAAGATAGTCATCATCCACCGTGGTTCCCGGGGTGATAACCTCTACCACTTCCCGTTCTATAATACCCCGGCCCCTGCCGGGTTCGGTGAGCTGTTCACAGATCGCTATCTTTTTCCCCAATCGTAACAAACGGGCAATATAAGACCGGGCCGCATGATAAGGAATCCCGCACATGGGCAATCCGTTACGGCTTGTTAGGGTGAGATTAAGCAGGTGGGAAACTTCCAGGGCATCATCAGCGAACATTTCATAAAAATCCCCTAAACGAAAGAAAAGAACGTCTCCCTGATGCTCCCGTTTTATCCGCCTGTATTGATCCAGCATGGGACTCGAATCGGCAGAACTGATATGACCTCCTTCTACCTTATCGCCCGGCCTTGGCCGATAAACTTTGAATAAGCTTATCCGTTATATCCACGGTAGGGCTGTACCAGATTATACTCGTATTATCTTTAAGGCTTAAAACCATGGTATACCCCTCACTTTCCGCGATATAACGAATTTCAGTTAATATCTGATCCAAAAAGGCGCTTGACCGGGCGAGCCGGTTTTTCTGATTTTCCAATTCGGCGGTTTTAAGCTGATAATACTCCTTGAGGTACTCCGATCTTCGGTTCACCTCGTTTTCCAGCCGCAGGGCCTGTTCCCGGTCCCCCCGGGCCGCGGCCCCCGCATGGGAAAGCCGTAATTCCTGAATTTCCTCAGTCATCCGGTCTATTTCGACCTGTACCTGGCGGCTGCGCTCTTCAAATTCCCGAACGGCCCGGGACTCCCGGAAAAAGGCGGTGTATACCTTGGCCATATCCACCACCGCAAACCGGGTAAGTTGTTGAGCTCCCAGGGTCCCCCATCCCATAAAAAAAACGACCAGGACGCCGAACTTCTTCATCATCACTACCTCTAATATGTGGATAAGGCAAAGGATATGACAAAATCAATCCCCGAAGCGGGATTCGACGAATTGCCTCCAATGCTCCCCGGAATCCAGGTAAATACCCCATCGGTAAACATAAAACGTTTGGCAAAGATGAACCTAAAGGGGAATTGGGGTATGGCAAACCGCAGCCCTGCCCCAAAACTGAACCGCATATCATCAAGTTTAAATTCCTTAAAGAAGGTTTCAGGGGTCTCTTTGACCGCCGCCGCGTCAAAAAACAGGTCCAGGGCCAGGATATTAGGCACCACGGGCATCCGGATCTCCGCCCAATTTTCCCACAGGGCCAGGCCGCGGTTGAGCCGCTGATCGATCCATCCCCGTCCGACAAACATCCCATCCACCAATAATTTGTTCGAATCCTCGATTACAACTTTGTCGTAAAGGGGCTGCCGGAAGATAAAGGAAACCCCCGTATGGATTCCAAATACCGCCTTTAAGGCATAATTATCCAAAATCTGAAAGTTAAAAAGGGTAAGAAAATATTCTAGTTTGGTATCGGATTTAACATAGTGTTCCACCTCAAAGGGAAAAAATCCATAAATTCCCAAACGCTGGGTTCCATAATAACCCGAGGAGGGATCATAATAAATATCCCGCCGATCCAGAGAAATACTGGTCCAAAGTGATTCCGCCGGAACCCAACGGTTGTTTCCTGAGCGAAGGGCAGGATCAAAGGGCCGCAGCAAATCGGCGTCATAGCTATTGTACACCAGGGCGGAGCGGATACCGCCGCCCAAGCTAATGTCCCCGAAATTATACCCCGTGGAAAAACCCAGGGAAAGGCTCCATTGATCATAATTCATCAAAAACGCCGAGGGGGGGAGTTTGTTGTTCCGTTCATATTCCGAATAGGAATCAAATCCGTCGGGAAAGGCATAGGATTCGTCCCCATGAAAAACAGGGGCTAATTTATCCATCGCCGCCAGCCGTTTCGCGTGCTGAAAGGTAAAATCAAAGCCCCCCGACAGGGGAAGGCCCAAAAGCCACCGTTGGGTATACTCCAGGGAAAGGCTTTGCGTATCGGGGGAGACGGTCAACCCGGCTCCGATGATGTTGCCCCGGCCAAGAAAGTTCCGATCATTCCATTTTACCAGCCCCGATATGGGGAAGGTGTCGGGGTCCACGGTACCGGCAAAGGTTACCCCCAGTTGGACATCCGTAGTGGGCTGTTCTTCCACGGTAAAAATCAGATCCATCAGATTTTCGGCGCTTCCCTGGGGAGTGTCGGGTTGTACCTGGGAAAAATATTGGAGATTATAGAGGTTCCGAAGCCCAGCCATTACCTTGGTTTTAGAAAACACATCCCCCGGTTCCAGGGGAATTTCCCGGAATATCACTTCATCCTTAGTTTTTTCATTACCCCGGATAATAATACGCTCAATATGGGCTCTGCTCCGTTCAACAATGGTAATATGATAAGAAACCAGCCCTTCCTCGTCGTTGCGTTTTTCATCCCGGGTTATGGTATTAAATATATACCCGTTTTCATAATAGAGATCCGCCACCCGCTGGAGGTCCGCCTCAACCCGCTGGGCGTTAATCGTCTCACCGGCTTTGGAACGGATCAAAGCGGATAATTGCTCGGTAGCAAAAATAAGATTCCCCTCAAAGGTAACCCCGTTAAACCGGTACATCCGTCCTTCGTTTATACGAAAGATGATGGTAAGGTTATTATCCCCCTTTTCATCTTTTCGGATGTCCCGGATCACATCGGTTACCTCGGCGTCTATATATCCCCGATCCCGGTAATATTGGGTAATGACATTAATATCATCTAAAAGCTTTGATTCCTGAAAGGCGCCGTCGGCGATAATATTTTTTCGTTTTAGGGATAACTGACCCCGAAGGGTGCCGGTAGAAAAGATAGAATTACCTTCAAATTCAAGGGATTCTATGGTTATTTTTTCCCCTTCGTTTACATAAAAAGTCAATATAATGGTCCCGTCTTTATCGGGTACCAATTCCGAACGGACCGTTATATCGGGAAACCCCTTTTCCAGGTACATATTGATGACGGCCAATTCATCCATCCGCAATTTGGCCTGATTAACCACATCGTTTACCTTAATGGAAATCGTACTCTGTAAATTTGAACGGGTAATGGCGTTATTACCGGTAAAAACTATTCGGGAGACCACGGGCCGTTCTTTTACCGTAAATTTAATAATAATTTCACTACCCGCCAAGTCCGAAGGTATCGCGCTGGGGGTAAGGTTCTCGAAATATTCAAGGGCATAGAGCTTCCCCTGAAGCTCCCAAAACAGGTCGTCATTAAACAAACGGCCGATATAGGGATTTATGACTTCTTCCAAATCCGGCAGCTTGACATGCCTGAGACCATCAAAGACTATGTCCTTAATGGGTTTATCCTGATACCATTCACCGGCATCCTGGGAAAAACAGGGAAAAACCAACAATACCATTAAAAAAGCCGCCAATCCAAAACGCATTAAAGCTCCTTCTTATTAATTGCAACCACCCATTTATGGATAAAAACCCGGAGGCTTACCCTTAACGGCGGTTTCAAAATCCGATGGTCCACACAGGGCCATGATCTTGAAACCAGCCCATTGCTCTTTAAAACGACCGTCTCCAGGTCAACGTGACCGAATGATCATTTACAAACATATATTCGGGATGACGGGGAATAAAATCCCATCGTATATCAAAAAACGGATTCCGTAACTCTATACTAAAATCCGGTTCAAAGGTATAGCCTCCCATGGTTTTTTTGTTTTCATCATACCGTAAGGAAAACATGGACTGAAAAAACATATCGGATCCAATGTACTTACCTAAAAAAACAGCGGTATTATCAAAATAGTTACTAACCCAGCTCATCCTGTCAACCGGAACATGAAGCCTGGTCGCATCCAGGACGGCGTTTTGCAGTATCTGGGAACGAAAGGAAAACATATCCAACCGGGTAAAATCTCTGACATACCGCTCCAACCGTCTTACCACACGAAATTGGGCCAGAAAATCAGAGGACGCGGAGAGAACATTGGCCAAAACATCACTACCCCCTGCCGTAGAAGAACCGGTCAAATTCTGCCCTAAAATCGAAATAATATCAATCTGAGAAAGGGGCGGATTTGATTCCATCCGGGGTATAAAGGACCCCAAGGGGGATTGATCGATGATAAGGGATATCGTTACCGGCCCGTCATCGGAACGATCCCGGATTTCTGCCCTGGCGGATATCCGGGGTTCAAATTGAATTTCATTTTCATTGAAGTAGAGGGTACCCTCCCGAAGATAAAAACTCCGCTGAATATAAAAAATTTCTCCGCTCCGCAGTTCCACCTCCCCCACCACGGCATACCGTCTGGTTTGGGAATCGCTTCTGAACAGCAGGCTTGTCCCCTTATCCGCATAGGCCTGGATGATGGGATAATCCGCGTTAGGCCAGAGGAATTCAACCTTGTTTCCGGTTCTGATCAGAATATCCGTAATTACCGGTATCGACAGGGGGTCAAAAAAAACCTCCGACATTTCACCGGTAAATCCTTGGGGATCCAGGGTTATTTCCGTATCATGACCGGTTAATTCCCCGATTACCTTCAGGGTGTTATTCTCCATGGCCACCTCTAATTCCCCGGAAACTAAGCCCTGGGCCTTAACTCCCCCAACCTCAAGCCCAAAGGGGATGCCCTGCTCCTGAACGGCCTGGATGTTTATGGAAAAGTTGTTGGGGATCCACCGGTCAAAACGGAACCAGCCGTTTACCTTCCCCTGACCGGAACCGACCTTAACGTCCAGGGGACCAAAGGTCATCGTCGTCCCATTCAACAATAAGGTAATCGGCGTCGGGCCTATCTCCTCGGTAAGAAATTGGGGGATCCGGATCCGGACCCCCGTACCCCGGGCGATTCCGAAAAACTCAGGATCCCCCACAGGCCCCTGAATATCCACCATTGCGGCAATGTGCCCCCCGGTGAATTCGACATCCTTAAATGAAATAAACGACCAAAGGAAACCCATGTCAATATTCAGATCCGAAGATTGGGCGTTTATGATCCCATCGTCAATGGTACCGGAAATAGAACCCCGGATCGGCGACGGATCGGAAAGGCCCGCATAAAAGAACCCGTCATTGGATATCCGTACCCGGACCATTTCCTCAGGACCGCCGGAAAAAGAAATGAGGGATTCGGTACGGGAAAAAACAAAACGGAAGGGGTCCCGGG
The DNA here is from genome assembly GCA_031258625.1 of Spirochaetaceae bacterium. Classification (GTDB taxonomy): domain Bacteria; phylum Spirochaetota; class Spirochaetia; order Treponematales; family Breznakiellaceae; genus JAIRMO01. The sequence continues at coordinate 11,152 of JAIRMO010000129.1, forward strand.
ATTCAAGGGTGTCAAGACGCATGCGGCTTATCGATAGGGTGCCGTTAAAGGAATTGAGCGCCTGGTTTATATCAAACCAGGAATCCAGGGGATTGAAAGAAGCCTCCGCCGTAAAAGACACATCCACATCCCGGCCTAGAGCGGTTCCCTTGATACGGGCATCCATTTTAGCCAGGGGTATTTTATAATTCATCTTAAAATAGGGAGATTCAACGGTAAGATCGCCATAGGCAACCTGTAAATTTTCGATAAAACATTCATCCGCTTCCAGGATTCCCTTGGCGGACGCACGAACCGGCGTTTCCCCTACCCACCCGCTTATGGAGGATAGGGAAACCTCCGCCAGAAAAGAATCCCAGGAATTCCCGCTTATATCTATAAGACCGGTAACCAGGATATTGTTGGAATTTTGTATTATCCGGCTGAGCCGAGCCTGGGAGACATTTAGATGAAGTTCAAGGAAACCGTCGTTAAAGCCCCCCCCCACGGTAAAGTTTTCGGCATTTTCGGAATTAGCCATGGTAATCGTACCCGAAATCTTGGAAAAATTATTCGCCCATGACAATGAAGCCCCGCCGGATAATACCCCCTGACCGTCATCAAACATGAGTTCGGAAAATACCGCCCCATCCTGATCCCCCCGGCCCATAAGGTGTATCGCCGTTACGGGAGAAATGGAGGTGGACAGATCCCGAACTTCCAATTGGTTGATGTCAAAAGACCATTTGGTTTCCGACTCATAACGCATGAAAAAAACGAGGGCCAACCAGGCGAATTGGCCGTTTATTTGAATGGGAAACGCGGCGGTTTCTATAAGTCCTGAGTAACCGCCAAAATCCGTTTTATCCACATGAATCGAAACCCCATAGACCCCCTGATCAAAATGGGCCATACCGCCCTGAATATCCAGGGATCGCTGCTCCAGAACAAACCCTTCAAAATAATAGGACGTATCCGCATAGGCAACTTGCAGGGAAAATAGAATGTCCTGGAGATTAGAAAAATCGGCGGAGCCGGAAACCGCAGTCTGTCCATCGGCCCAAAGGATCCAGCCTTCTTCCAGATCAAACCGCTGGTCCGTTCCTGAGAGAGAAAAAATGGTAGCAATGTTCTGTTTCCCCCCATAGGCTGCCACAAAACGGGGGGCATTATACAACGCCTGCTTAAAATCGGTTTGGACGAATATTTCGGTGGTTATCGATATATCCTTAACCAGACCGGCGGCCAATTCGGGGACAGCCGGTATTTTTCTAAAGGGTCTAACCATGTCGATCGCCGCCATAAGAGAAAAGGTGTCCAAAACAAAGCTTACCTGAAGCCCCAGGGGATCAAAATTAAAGGAACCATCCAGGAACAGCGGATCTAACCGGACATCCTCGTAGGATTCGATATTATCGAACCGCAGGGCCGATACAAAAAAGTTTAACCCCTGATCTTCCCACTGAACTACCGCATCCAGATCGGATATTAATACGGAACCCAGGGAAATATCCTCCCCCAAAAGAGTAAACTCCCGGCCTTCGGTACTGACGCTAAAATTTCCATTAACCCTGCCGTCCCCGGATAAGGTCAAATTGGAAACAGAGACAGCTCCGTCCAGGGTCAGGGGCTCAAAGCCAATTCCCCCTGAAAAGCCCAGGCTCCCCATGGGGGTATTCAGGGTCACCGTATCCAGGGCAGCATACCGGTGATCCCCCTTTCCGCTTATATGAAAAGACATATTCCCCATATCCGCGGACATATTGGCCGGCACATTCCCGGAAAAATCCAGCGCATAGGTTAGATCTCGCTTCTGGTTCAACTCAAAGGAGGCGGCGCCGGTGGTAAGCAGGTTAAGCCAGGAATTGTACTTTGCCCAGGGACCCGCAAGGGAAAACAACTCCTTCAATAAAAAGTCTTCGGATTGGAATTCCCCCGAAATTTTTCCTGAATCAAGTTCATATCCCAGATGCAAGTCAAAGGGGATATGGTCATCGATTTTTCTGACCTCAATTTTACCTTCCGCGAAGATACCATTTATCGTCAAAGAACGGATCTTGAACAGATCCGTTTCAAAGGACGGAATATTCAAGGTAACCAGTCCGTCTTGCATATTCCCCGAAAATTCACCCTTTAGTTTACCTGAAAAGTCCGCCCTCAGGACCCGGTTAAAAAGCCCGTCTAAAGAAACATCCACATCCCATTGACCTTGAAGACTGATCTGTTCCTTCTGCGCGGAAAGGTTAAAGCTTACATTATCGGCGTAAACCTTGTTTGCTCCGTCCACGAAGGCGCATTTCCCCCCCTTAATCCGAACCGCCAGGTTTTCAGGCAGAAATTCCGCATTCCAACTGCTTGTCTCCGCCAGAAACAGATCCTTATATGGGGATAGGATGGACCATAAATCGGCGTCCCGTTCCGAATCCACGGCTATCACCGGCTTATCGATAAGTATGGAATTAACGGATGCCGCCATATCCCCCTTTAAAAGTTTCCAGAGAGAATAGGAAATCCGGAGCCGTGAAATGACCATGACCGGTTCCGTATTGATCCCGGAGATTCGGATGTTCCGTATATCCATGGTCCCAAAAATAGAAGGCCCCATGGAGGCGTAGCGGATCTTACGGTTAATCATGTTCTCCGCTTGGGTGATACCATAATCCCGAAGTTCGGTCATACGGTCGGTCATGGCTACCTGTAAGGGCCGCAATACCAGGGTGGTTACTATTATAAGAACCAAAAAAGCGAAAAATTCTATACTAAATCGAATCAAGCGATAACCGGTTCGTTTATGGAACCTACCGGCTTGTCGTTCCACAAAATTAACCACCAATGATCCTCAATTAACTTCTACTCCCAGGCAATTTTATTGTACCGAAGGTCCCCTCACTAACCAGGTTTTGAACCAGCTTTTCCTTTAAGACTAATATAATGAAGATATCATGAATATGCAAAAAATACCATGCCATGATATAACAGTACCATGAATATATTCCATAATTTTGTTGTTTTTGAGGGCGCCGACGGGAGCGGTACCTCCACCCAAATCGAACTACTCCGGGGGCGTTTTCAGTCCGGGCCGGAGGGTGGGCTTCCGGCCCTTTTTACCACCTTTGAACCAACGGACACCCCCATAGGCCGGATACTCCGCCAGGCCCTGCGGGGAACCCTGCCCTTACAGCCCGAAACGGCTGCCCTGCTTTTCGCGGCGGATAGAAACGAACACCTCTTTGGGACCGGGGGCGTTAGGGAACACTGCCTGGGGGGAGATCTGGTGGTGTCGGACCGTTACGTCCCCTCCTCCCTGGTTTATCAGGGTATGGACTGCGGGGAAAATTTACCCGCCCTTTTGAACCGGGATTTTCCCCTCCCGGAATTGCTCCTTTTTTTTGATGTTGATCCGAATATCGCCCTCCGGCGGCTGGAAAAACGGCCCGATCGGGATCTTTATGAATACCTGGACGTTCAGATCCTGGTACGGGAACGGTACAAGGCCCTGCTCCCGGCCTATGCCGCCGAGGGAGTCCGGCTGGAATTCCTGGATGCCTCAAAACCGGCGGAAGAAGTAGCGGAGGAGGTCTGGAGGGTTTTACAGAAACTGCCGATATTTAAAAAGTGAGGAGTAAGCGGTGGGAAGATCCGGGGGACAGCGGTTTTTGGGGATTTTATTTGCCGGGGTCTTGTTATGCGTCCTGAATGTCCCGGCCCTAGACGCCTATTTGGTCCGGTACAAAGAACAGTTTTTCAAACTCTATCACCTCCACTATGTTCAATATCCCGACGACACTATGGAAAATATCTACTGGCTTGAACGGGCGGTTCAGGCGGATTTTGCCAACCCCCTCTATGCCATGGCCCGGATCGAAAACGAAACCCAGTGGGAAAAATACCGGTACCTCTTTATGATGCATCTAAACCTTAAACTGATAGAGCAGTACCTGTTCCTGGGGAACAAATGGAATAAGCGGAACGCCTATTTCTACAACGCCCCCTGGAAGGAACAAAACCTGGAAAGCCTGGAAACCGCGGAAACCTGTTTCCGTACCGCCCTCTACTACTGGAAGGAGGCGGTTGAATGGGGGCTGAAAGCCCAGGGCCGGAAATTCCGGTTTATCAACCTTACCCAAGTCCAATTTTGGGAGGATGAGGCGGGCAGGATCGAAAACAAATCCCTGGATTATGAAAAAATCATCAACCGGGAACTGACTTTGCTCCAAACTGTCCGGGAACGTTTTCAGGCCATGGATGAAAACACCTATTGATCGGATTCCCCGACCTTCCCTATAAAGCGCCCGGCGATTCGGGCCAGGGGTGTTTGGGATACCGGCCCCGCATTTCCTTCCGGACCTCACGATACGAACCGGCCCAAAAACCCGGCAGATCCGCCGTGATCTGGATGGGCCTGTCCGCGGGGGAGAGCAGATGGAAGACGACGGGTTTCCCCAGGATACGCGGTTCTTCCCCGATACCGAAGGCATCCTGAAGGCGAATTCGGAGAACCGGCTCCCCGGACCCATAGGCTATGACCCTTTCCTTTCCATTGGGAAGGGTAAACCGGGGGGGGACCAGGATATCCAACTCCTGCTTTTGCTTCCACCCCAGCCGGGCCTCCAAGGCCCGAATAAGGCCGCCGCCGGTTATTATGGGTCCGTTTCCCCGGTTGTGTCCATCCCATAGAAACGGGCCCAGCCAGTCCGAAGCCCCGGCGCAAAGAGCCCCATCGGTCCAGGCGGCGGCTTCCGGCCCTCCCCCGCCGCGGGCCCTTCCGGCCCCCTGCCGGGCAAAAAAACGGATCCGTTCCAAAAGCCGTAAACCCTCCCCCTCCCAGGGCAAAATCCCTATCCCGCGATCCGCGAGGAGCCCCTCCAGGGCGGGAAGGATATCTTCCCGCCGGCTTGGGCCGCTTTTTTCGGAGATCACCAGCCGTCCCGCCCTGAGTAAAACCAGGGTCCGGGGGAAAAGGCCCTTCCATTCAACCGCGGCCTCCTCGCGGAGTTCCCCCGCCAGAACCTCCCGGACGCCCTCCGGGGAAAGGGGGGCGGCAAGACCGATCCGGGCGGAACGCTCCCCGGCGTCCACCTCGGGGGCCACGAGCCATTCCGACCCGGCCAGGGGGCCTTCGACCGTCCCCTCCCTGCCTGAGACAAAACGAAACTGGTCCGCCCCCTGGCGCTTGGCGATCCGGTCAGGAAAGGCGGCCTTGAGGAGTTCCCCCACCGAGGCCTCCTCCGGGGGGTTCCAAAAAAGCCCATCCTCCCCATGTCCCAATCGTCTGAGGAGATCCCCGGAAGTCCGGATGATTCCCTTTACCCAGGCTTTACTGCCGGCTTCTCCGGTTCCGTCCCGGGCCTTTCGGATCAGGGCCAGGCGGCGGCAAAAGTCGGCGTCACCCAAAATCCCCGATCCGTCCCGTTCAGAGAGGATCGCCGCGGATACCGCCGCAAGCCCCCCCTGCCCGGCGGCTTTTCCCGCCAGGCAGAGGGCCCCCAGCCGGGGATGCAGCCCCAGCCGGGCCATGTCCCTGCCCCGGTCCGTGGGGTTCCGGTCTTTATCCGCCGCGCCGAGGCGGAACAACAGTTCCAGCCCCCGCTCCCAGGCCGGTTCCGGGGGTATATCCGGCCAGGGGAGTTCCTCCCGCCGGCGGACCCCCCAGAGGAGGCATTCCAGGACCAAGCCGGCCAGGTCGATCCGGTTTATCTCCCGGTCAGTCTCGACCGGCCGGGGGGCGGCCTCATCCCAGAGCCGGATACACCGGCCCGGCATGAGCCGCCCCGCCCTCCCCGCCCGTTGATCCGCGGCCTGGCGGCTCACGGGCTCCCGGCAAAGCCGGTTCATCCCCGTGGGAAGGTGGAATCGTTCTATCCGGGCATAACCGGAATCCACCACCGCGGTGATTCCCGGAACGGTAAGCCCCGTCTCGGCTATATTGGTGGAGAGGATTATCCGCCGGGGGGGCTCCCCGGCCCCGGCGGGGGGAGGGGCGATGACCTCCCGCTGTTGGGCCAGGGGAAGCCCCCCGTGGAGGGGGAGGATCCGGCGATGATTCCCGATGCCGGCTTCCTCCAAAGCCCGGGCCGCGGCGGCGATTTCCCCCTTCCCCGGAAGAAAAACCAACACATCCCCGGCTTCCCCCTCCCGGAGGATCCCTATCAGGGCTTGGGCGGAGGCGGTTCCCAGGGGGATCCGGACGGGGATGGGCCGGTACTCGATTTCCACGGGGAAATTCCTGCCGGGACAGTCAAAAACCGGGGTTTTATCCGGCCCGGTCCGGTTTTCCACGGAATCGATGAAGGCCCCGATCCGGGAGGCGTCCATGGTGGCGGACATGATGAGGATCCGGACCTTGAGGCCCATCCGGCGGAGGTCCAGGATCAGGGCCAGGGCCATATCCGTATGAACCGACCGCTCGTGGAATTCATCGAAAATCACCGTGGAAACCCCGCCCAAACCGGGATCCCCCTGGATGCGCCGGACCAGGAGCCCCTCGGTGAGGACCTCCACCCGGGTACGGGGAGAGACCCGCCGTTCCAACCGTACCGAATACCCGACCCGTTCCCCGATTTTCTCCCCCAGAAGTTCCGCCATCCGGAGGCTGATCCCCACCGCCGCGGCCCGGCGGCCTTCCAGCATAAGGATCCGGCCCCCCGCCGGGGGGGAACGGTCCAGCAAGGCCAGGGGGAGCAAGGTGGATTTTCCGCTCCCCGGATCGGAGCGGACCACAGCCGCCCCCCGTTCCTCCAGGGCGCCGCAAATCTCCCCCAGCCGGGGGACTAGGGGAAGGCCGGTTTCCCGGAGAATCCGGTGGATAAGGCCGGCTGCCATGGCCCTAAAAGAGCTCTCCCTGGGGAGAAGGGGCCTTTTCCCCGGAGGCGCTTTCCCCGGGGTTCCGGGCATAAACGGCGGCCCGGGGGGGATCCTCCAGGATGGCGAGGAATTCCTTCTCATCAATAAGGGGAATTCCCAGGGTCCGGGCCTTTTTGTTTTTCCCCGATCCCGATTCGGGATCATTGGTCACGAGGAAGGAAAGATCCTTGACCACCGATGATTTGGCGGATCCCCCCAGGGCCTTTACCCGTTCCTCCGCTTCGGCCCGCTTCATGGAGGCCAATTCCCCGGTAAAACAGAAGGAAAACCCCCGGAAGGGCTGCTCCGCCGCCGCGGGCGGTGGGGCAATGGTGATGATCCCCATGGCCAGAACCCCCTCAATTTCCGCGGCGGTTTCGGCCAGGCCCCCCAAAATAGTCCGGGCGGTGATATCCCCCAGACCGTAGACCCCGACCAGTTCCTCCACCGAAACGGCCCTGAGTTTTTCCAGGGTGTTGTATCCCGCGGAAACGACCCGTTCCATGATCAGTTCCCCCACCCCCTCAAAATCAAAACCCGCGATAAAAACCGCCAGGGAGAGTTCCCGGGGGGTACGGATATGACGGACCACCTTGGCGGCGGAAAGTTCCCCCATCCGCTCGTATTCCGCCAGCTCCTCCGATTTCAGGGTGTAGAGTTCCTCAATATGCCGGACCCGTCCTTTGTCAAAGAGCTGTTGGATGAGTTTTTCCCCCAGTTCCCGGATATCCAGGACGGAAATCCACTTTTGCAGCCGGTGAAGGAGCCGCTTGGGACAATCCGGGTTGGGACAGAAGAGCCGGGTCCCCCCGTCCTCCAGGGTACTGCCGCAGCTCCCGCATTGGGTGGGGAACTCAATATCCCGCTCCTCTTCCGAAGGGGAACCTCCCGGGGCAAGGCCCTCGATCTTGGGGATAATCTCTCCCCGCTTGACGATGGTAACCGGGGAGCCTATCCTGAGCCCCATGGCCCGGATCATGTCGGGGTTATTGAGGTTGGCCCGCTGTACCGTGGTTCCCGCCAGCCTGACCGGGTCCACGATGCCGATGGGGGTATAGGTGGCCCCGGATTCACTCCACTCCACCCCCCGGAGGATACTGACCGCGGTTTCCAGGTCGAATTTGAAGGCTATCTGCCGCTCAGGCCGGACCCGCCGGAGATCCGCCATATCGGTGATCCGGTCCTTTACCACAAGACCGTCGATGTCCACCGAAAGGGACTTCCGTTCCTCCGCCACCGCGGCCCGGTAAGCAATCACCTCCTCCGGGTCGGTAAATTCCCGGGTAACGGTAACGGAAAACCCCCGCTCCTTGAGCCAGCCTATTTTTTCAAGCTCATCGTTAAAAAAGCCGTCATTCCCGGAGGCGGCGGCGTCGTAGACGATCAGGGTGAGGTCCTCGCAGCCCGCCCCGTCTTTCCGGCGCATGATACCGTTGGCGGCGTTCCGGCAATTGGCCTTGCCGGGGTATTTTTCCCGCCAGACCTCGCGGGTCATCACCACCTCCCCCCGGACCCCCCCGGTAAAGGGGATGTCCAACTCCCCCAGGACCCCGCCCATACGCCGGGCGTTCCGGGTGATCTCGTCCCCGATGACCCCGTCCCCCCGGGTGACGGCCCGCCGGAGCTTCCCCTTCTCGTACTGGAGCTCCAGGCTTGCCCCGTCCAGCTTGTACTGGACCGCCATGGCGGAAGGGGCCGTTTTCCCGGCCCAAGCCCGAAATTCAACGGGGTTGGCGGCCTTGTCCTGGCTCCCCATGGGGATGAGATGCCGGGCCTTGGGGAAACCGTCGACGGAATCCGCCCCCACCCGCCTGAGGGCCGGGCTGTCCGGTTTCAGGGCCTTGAGTTCATCCCAGAGGAGGTCGAATTCCCCGTCGGATATTTCCCCTTCCCCGTTGTAGTAGGAATCCTGATAGGAGCTAATGAGCCGTTCCAGGGCGGCGATCCGGGATTCGCCGGATTGTATTTTTTTCGAATCGTTTTTTGCCATCAGGACACCCCCGGGCAAAACAAAAGTTCCCATACTTTATGTTTTTTTTGTAAGGCCCTGGTCTCAAATTTGGTCCGGGGCCGCCAGTTCTGGGGCGGGGCGAATCCCTCATAGGCATTGACCAGTCCCGTTGTCGCGGAAAGTTCCCCCAGGGCCCATTCCCCGTATTCGGCCCAGTCGGTAACCATATAGATATAGCCGGATGGACAGAGCCGCCGGGCCAAGAGGTCCGTAAAGGGCCGTTTTATGAGCCGCCGTTTATGGTGCCGTTTTTTAGGCCAGGGATCGGGGAAAAAAATATGTATCCCCCCCAGGGAACCAGGGGGGATCATCCCCTCAAATACTTCCACCGCGTCATGTTCGATGATACGGATATTATCGAGCCGCCGCTTTTCGATTTCCCAGAGGAGCCGTCCGATGCCGGGCCGGAACACTTCGATGCCCACATAGTTTTTTCCGGGATTTTCCTGGGCAATCACCGCGGTGGCAAGCCCCATCCCAAAGCCGATTTCTACGGTTACCGGGTTTCGGTTACCAAAAAACATCCCAAAATCAACAGGGCCGCCCGTAAAGGGAATATTATACCGGGAAGCGAGGGCCGTATAAGACCGCTTTTGGGCGTCGCTCATCCGCCCCCCCCGGAGGACGTAACTTTTGATCCTGAATTCTCCGGGAAACAGGGGTTTGGATAATTCAACAACTTCTTGATTCATAGGTTTTATGTATAAAAATTTTTACGGCAGGGGAACAACTTCCGTCAAAGCCGAGGTAAAATACTCCGCATCCTCCGCCCACAGCGCGATGGTCCGGGTATTGGACGGGAGATTGAGGTTCCGCACGTTCCCTTCGTGGCTGGGTATGTTCTGAAGGGTAATAAATTCCCCCCCCTCGTCATAACAGATAAACCGGTTTTCAGGATACAGGGACTCTATCCGGTATTCCCCGTTGTTGATAGTCAATAGCGGAAAGGCAAACCGGGGCTCCCCCGGGGCGTCAAAACTGAAGATCCGCTCCGATTTTTCCCCCCCCTTATCGATAATTACCGCCCGGTATTGCCCCCGAGGCAGATTCTCCCCATTCATCATGGTAATACTCCGGCTCCCAATCCAGGTTTGCCCCTCCGATTCATAGCTCATCCAATCCGCGGCCGACAGGGACCAGAACAATCCCTCCCGGTCATAATGAAGGTAAAGCTCGCTAATATCCTCCATGCCGTCTTCATCATCGGGAAGTACAAAAAAAGAAAACCGTTCTTCAGGCTTCCCTGAACTCTGATAATAGACCAGCCGTATAAATCCGTAGGCGATTTTCGGTTCCGCCCGGGAACAGGATAAAAAAAGCGCCGCTATCAACCCAAACAAGAGTACCGGAACCTTTTTCTTATAAATTACCGGTAATGTAATCGCCGCCATGACAACCCCTGCCAAAAATACTTCTTCAATTATACACAAGGATATAAAAAATGTCATGACTTTTATCCGGTTTTTTGTCGGCGGCCAATAGAATTGCTGAAAGGACCCATACCATCCTTGATCTCCTCAGGATATGGGACTATGTTTGAGCAGTGAAACCTATCGGGCTTTTTTTATTCCCTGTCTTTTTTCTTTTTCCCTGGGGAATTTTTTCCCAGGATATTTATAGCCCGGAAACCGGTTTCCTCAAGACCGGAGATGAGGCTTCCCATCGCGGGGAATTGATCCGGCTCCTGGGCGAAGGGGGGATTCCCTTTGAAGTTCGGCCCCTGTTTACCGAATACGGGGGATTCGGTTCATCGATCTATGTGGATATATCCCCGGAGACTGAAACGGACGGGGGGCTGTTTATCCTCGCCATACCCCTGGACTCCGGGAAAAATCCGGGAACGGGGCTTCCCTATGGCCTTAAAACCGCTCTTGCCCTTATCCAAAAGGCCCGGGGACGGGACCTTACGAGAAAAATACTCGTAGCCTTTTTAGGGGATGAACAATCCCGGTTACCCCCGGATCAACGGAAAGGCGTCCATACCGGATTGGAGGATCTTTTGTCCCGTCAGGAAAACCCTGAAAATACGGTACTGGTTTACGCGGACTTTTATGCCCCCCCGGAAAAACTCGTCATCCACCACGGCGGGCACCGGAATCTGACCCCCCTTAACCTGCTTCAACCCATCCCCGGATTATGCGATTTCTATAAGGCGCCCTTTACTTTCGCGGTCAAGTCCAATGAGCTTTATAAATTGGGTTTTGTGGACGGCCCGTGGGCGCTGCGATCGTCCCTGGCCTCGGGTATCCCCTCATGGTACCTGGAAGGGACCCGGGAAGATCCGGGGGAAGCCCTGGGGAATCCCATCCCGGCGGAACTATTGGGGGAACTGCTTCTGGAATATGGATGTTCCCTGAATTTTTTAACGGAAAACCTGGATTATCATTATTTGATCTTCCAAAATTTTGGGAAAACCGTCTTTTTCCCCGAATTGACCACCGTAATTATCCTCTGGTCCTTCAGCGCCCTGGGGCTTTTAATTTTTCTTATTTATTCTATTGTACTACGGAAGGCGTTGATAGTCCAGTGGAAAATATTTTTCCGTTATTTCTGGGTGATTCTTATCCTTTTTGCGGTTCTTTTCTTAGCCCTCCAGGTCTCGGAGTTGTTTTTTGGCCTTCTCCTCAAGGGATTTGCCCTTCCCCCGGACAAAACATACTACGGGGGAATATTTTTTATCCTGGGCACTGCCCTGATCCTCTTTTCTTTGATCGATCCCCTTTTTGATCGTCTAAAAATACCCCGGAAGGCGAATTTTTATGGAAATGCCGCCGTAATTCTGACCATCCTGGGGAACCTCATCGCCATGTTTTTGGACATTACCTTTATCCCCGTATTTATTTGGGCCTTTCTTTTTACGGTTTTAGCCGCCTTTATCCCCTTTTCTCTGCCGCTCTATGGGATAAGTTTTATCATTCCCCTGCAAATAGCGGGGGTCCTGATTACCAGTATGGAGGGCGCCAACACCGGATTCCCGGTATTAAACTATTCTAACCGCGTCTGGCTCATCCTTTTTATAGCCGTTACTTCTTTTCCTTCGGTGCTTATCGTTAAACGGGCCTCAGTCCTGTCCGGGGGGCAAAGAAAACCCCCTTTCCTTAAGCGGGTGTCCCAATTTATCCTACTGGCGGCCTGTATGGGGGCCTTAACCCTTTATGCATATAACCGGTCCAAAGACCCGGCGATAACCCCGGTACGACGGGTTGTGGTGGATCCCCCGGACAATCCGGCCATTTTAGCGGTTACCCTTACCGACAGAAGTTTTCTGACCCGGCGGATCTTGGAAATAACCCTTTACGCCCCCGCCGAACCGGTCCGTTTTGACCTCTATCTGGATTCAGAAAGCGGCCCCCAGTCCATATATGCCGCTCCCATGCCGTTCAGCATAAAAGAAACGGAAAATTCTCTCCGGGGAAGCACCCTGGAATTTGCCCTGGGAGAAAACCCTCCCAATCCCTTTACCACCAATATGGTACTTCCCCTGAATTTTTCCGGTTCCCTCCGCCTTGAAGCCCTCTATACCCGGTACGACCCTTCCCTTGATACGGGTCCGCCCCCGGAGGGGGATGACTACGTATTGCGTGTTACCCGGACCATCCCCATAGGGCCCGGAATAAGCCAAAGGGTTACCAGCGAATCTCCATAAGAACCGGCTCCTTGGTTGACAAAAGGGCCGCCGTGGGAGCGGAGAACCGGAGATTCCGTCCGGTTTTCCGGATGTTTCCCGCGGGCGGGGCGTCGATCTGCCGCCCCGATCCGTCAATCAAGGTCAGGGTTATGTCCCGGGGAAAGGCAATGTCTAATTCCACGGCATACCCCCGGAAAACCGTCTCCGTCAACGCCATGAGTTCCGGGTCTTGATTTTGGGTGCCCGCTCCCAGGGTAAGAGAAAGGCAGTGCTTTTTTTCTTCCCGGATCAATTGGGCCCGCTGCCCCGGGACATCCAAAAAACCGATCAGGGCCTCGGGGCCGGAAAAGTCCATTTTAACCCGTATCACCCGATCCGTTTCATCATCCCGGGTGGAAAAGGAAGTCAGCCTGAGGCCGTCAATCCTGGTTATGGTCCGCTCAAAATCCGCCTTACCCACCGGAAGGGGGGGCCATCCCTCGTTACCATCCAGCTTCCCCAGGGAGTCCACTGTCCGGGAAATCCGGTATTCAAGAGCAATGGTCCCCGTACCGTTATCACGGATGGTAATATTCGTCTTTACCCCAATACAGGAGCTAAAAAAAAGCGTCATTAGACACATGGCGCCTAAGAAAAAACGCTGCGGCCTCATAATACCCCCGGTTAAAATTCTTCTGAATATATGTGCATGTCCTGGATCCGGACCGGAATGTCCTGTTCTATCATTTTAAAGGCCTTATACAACACCGATTCCCCAAAACTTTTAGAATTAGAAACCAGGGCGCCTCCGATTTGGGCAAATGAAAGGGAATCCTGCAGATCCACCTCGGCGACGCTCATATGAAAACGATGCTGTAGTTTTTCTTTAACCGATCTGATAATACGGCGTTTCTCTTTGATGGTATCCGCATCGGGAATTTCAAACAGGATCTGTATCATAGAAACTATCATAGACCTTCGTCGGTACCCTCGGTACTATTATCCTTGCGGTCCTTTTCCAATTCATCGATTATTTTACGGATCGCTTCTTTAGCGGAATCGGTAACCTTTTCATCATCCAAAAGCTTATTCAGCGCTTCCGTATCGGAATATCCTTCGGAAACAGCCAAATCGAGTTCGGTTAAGCCATCGGGGTTTTCGGGATCCGCGCTCAAAAGCAGCCGGGCAATGGAGAATTGTATGGTGGATTTCCGCAGCTCACTTCCGCTCTTGTTTTGGTCATCCACGGTATCCGCGGGAAGGGATGTCAGAATTTTCCGGTATTCTTCCAGGGACCGGGCATACAGTCCGTTTTTTTCCAAAACCAGGGCAAATTCGTACTGCACCTGGGAATCGCTGTTGTTGATAAGCCATTGATTATAGCTGTCCACCGCCTCGGGTTTGTTCTGAGCCCCCTGGGACCGGGCATACAGAAGCAGGACATCCTTATTGTCCAAAAGGGCAAAGGGATATTTCGCTAAAATTTCTTCCGCCTTGTCCGGCTTTTTTATGGCATTGAGGACCAGCGCGTAATTATACCCGTCATCGGCGCTTTCGGGCACTAAAGAGAGTACCTGCTCGTATAATTTCTCGGCTTCGTCAAATTCACCGGTTTTAATTCTGCTATAGGCCGCCGCTTTGAGGATCATTAAATTATCCGGATCCCTTTTAAGGATTCCGTCAAAAATTTTGATTGCTTCCTCATAGCGGCCGGTTTCAAAGGCGATACGCCCCAAATTGTATTCCGACGCCAGCTTGGTCTTATCCAGAGACTTGGCCTGGTTTAACCATTTTTCCGCTTCGTCATAACGGCCCAGATCAAAATAAGCCATTCCCAGGGCATAATATTCCGCCGCTTTAGCGGCCCTGCTCTGGGACACGCAGGAAAAAAGGAGCCCCGAAAGGGTTAAACAGCATAAAAATAAAAAAGCGGGTTTTATATTCATTTTCGATTGAGGACCGTATCCTCTATTTCACGGAGTTGTGCCCGGTACAATTGGGCGATATTGGATCCATAATCAGCGATGAGCTGCATGATGTTCCGGGGATATTCTTCCATATCCCGTCCGTTAATCCGGTCCCCGGCATCTCCCAAGCCCGGCATGATATAGGCCGCTTCATTCAAAACCGGATCCATCCATAGGGTAAAAACCTCACAATTATCCAGGGCCCGGACCGCCCGCAGGGCTCCTTTAAGGGCGGCGATGACATTAAAAAACTGAACCGACTTGGGTTTGATCCCCTGTTCCAAGAGGTATTTTATGACCGTTACCAGGCTTCCCCCGGTGGCATTCATGGGATCCGCAAAAACAAGGTCCCTGCCGTCCAACATCCCCGGATTAAAGAAAGAACGATCCAGATCGAGGATATACTCCATATCGTTTTCATGTTTGGTATCATCCCGCCGGATCCTGAACAGGGCAAAGGGGGTTACATGGGCATGGGATGAAAACTCCTCGATCTCTTTGGACATGATCATGGAAGGCAGCAGGGCCCCCCGGAGCATCACACACATCACGGTGTTTTCGATCTTATCATCAATATTGGTTATTTTATGCACCGCATAGTTCTGTACCGGCATGGTTACCGGGGTTTTAACAATCAGGTAATTTTTATTCGTCCCGGTAGTTCCCCCATAGGCCAGGTTAAAAAGCATTTCATAGGCCCGCTGAATATAATACACAAATTCTTCCCGCTCCGTCCGTATGTCCCGGAGTTTGGCGATGAGCCGGGACGCTTCGGCATGGCTCTCCTGGGGGGTGCGGAAGGAATACACATGGATGTCCGGTTCCTGACTACAGATCTCCTGCATCAGGCTTCCCATCTCATTGTAAAGGCCAATGAGTTTATCCTCCTCCCGCCGCCGCTCCGCCTCGGACCGGGTGGTGGAAAGCAGGGTAAAACAGGTCATTACATGACGGTAAAACCCATCCATCCGGGAAATGGATGCCCGGTCGGCATCGGTAAGGAACCCGTCCAGGTCCTCGGCTTTTAATACAACCGTATTCATATACAATGACTGTATCCTACTTTTCATTTATGAACAAGGAGCCTGTCCCATCGAACCTCTGGTTCGCAACCTCTGGTTCGCAACCTTTGGTTGGCACTAATTGACCGGCGCATTAGCGCACGCTAACGCGCACGGTTTTGGGACAGGCCCCGGAATTAGGGGTATTCGACCGCCGGATCCACCGAGGGGCTGCGGAGTTGATCCCGGGCCCGGACGCCCCATTCCCCCGCCACAAACCCGCCGCCGCTGTTTTGGAGGGATAAAGCGGTCCAAAATTCCCTGGCGGGAGTGGATTTTCCGGATCCGTAAAGGGCGGAACCCAGGTAATACAGGGTTTTATAATATTCCACCCCTTCGATATAGGCGGTTGACAGGGGTCTTCGGGCCGCTTCATTCCAAAGATTTTCCAACGTGGTAAAGGTAAAATCAAATTGATTACGGAGGATTTCTTCAATAATGATGGTGTTTTGAATAAGAAACGCGTATAAGAGATGTTCCATAGCCCGGCTGTGGCGTCCCGAGGCGTAATAATAAAACCCCAAAAGCCGGTGGGCCTTCTCAACGGAGGGGTTATTATACCGGTAGAGGGTCAAAAACCGGGCTATCCCGTCATTTTCTATGGTTCGGGACAGGGCGTTTTTCGCGAAAATTCCTGAATCTTCGGACCAGCGGGGGTCCTGTTTCAAAATTTCCAGGAGCCACCTTTCCATGTCGGGATATTCCTGCCGGATCCGGTAAATATCAACAATTTTATACAAAATTTCCTGCACAAACCCCGAATTTTCCAGGAGAGCCCGTTGTTCATAGGCCCGTTGATATTGTTTTAAGGCGATTCCCAGTTCCCCTTCGGCCCTATAGATTTCCCCAATCCAATATTCCGCTTCGGGATAACTCTTTAACCGCCCGATTTGTTCCAGGGCCGTCCTGGCGGACCCCTCCAGGGATGCCCGGGGAACCCGGTAATACAGCTCCCGGAGGACCGCCGCGGCGTTTTCCTGCCGCTGATCCGCTATATAGGTTTCCACCAGGTCCAAGGAGTCCCCCAGGCGGCGTACTTCGGGGATCGACAGGAGGGTGATAAGCTGCCGCTCCATTTGGGTGTACATGGCTTTCCGCTGTTCCCGGGCATCTTCAAAGGCAAGAAGGGCGTCCCCATATTCGCCGGTTCTAAAAAGAAATTTCCCCCGCTCCAGGGTAAACCAGTAGGGCTTTTCCGGCGGTATTTGGGTAAAAACAAACGCAGCATGAACCACAAAAAAGCTAAGGAAAAGAAACCTGTTTTTTCTCACCATACCTTCTCCGTTATACCCAAATACCGCCGGAGGCGCCAGGCCGCGGGCGGCCTAAAAAAAGGTCCCTAGATCCAAAACCGGAGCCCTAAATCAAAGTTGACATCCCAAGCGGGAAACCGTACCGGGATTAACCACAGGCCCAAACTGGGGGCAACCTCCACAAACACCTCAAGAAAATCCAGGGGCTGCCAGGAAAGGCCGATGGGAAGACGGGCGCCCAGAGTTAAGGACATATCGGAACCATTATTATTCGCCCAGACAGGGTAGTAGTGATCCTGCCAAATCCACATTCCCACATATCCGCCGACTCCCAGATACCAGCCAAGGTTAATTTGCGGAACCAGGGTTTTATCAATAAAATAATAGTCCCCCGACACGCTAATACCGAACCAGTTTCTGTCAATCCCCAGACCGATACCCCAATACACCGGCACCACCGGCAGTTTAAGGGACAACACGGGCCCCCACCCACCGGTTACTCCATAACGGAAATCAGGACCAATCCCTATACCGTCAGGATGCTCCGCAAATATTCCCGCCGTAACGGTCAGAAACAAAAGCAAAACACAGATCGCAATTTTTTTCATAATAAAACTCCTTGTTTTTAAATTCTATGGTCTTAAAAAAAATTTGCAAAACCTCTGGCTCAGGGTTGTACCGGATTTCTACAAGAAATTCCTAAAAACTTCAATCTTTAGAACGTTCCTCGAGCTCTTCCAGGGCCTCCCCAAAGGCCCTGTCCGCCAAAACTTCCAGGTCCTCCGCCCCGGCGCTTATGGTCCGTACCACCTTACCGTGCCGGAAAAGCAGCACATGGTCACCCGCGCCGGTGATCCCCAGATCCGCGTGGCGGGCCTCGCCGGGGCCGTTTACCGCACAGCCCATAACCGCGACGGTGATGTTTTTATCCAGGGCGTACAACCGGGTGAACCACCGTTTGGTAAACCCATGGGTGTCAAAGCTGTTTCTGCCGCACCGGGGACAGGAAATTATCACCCCCCCCCGGTGGGTTTGCCCCTCCCCGGGCCGATCCGCCCCCGCCCCCCGGCTCGCCCCTCCGGC